>JBILJE010000128.1:0-8334 GCA_044377395.1 Rariglobus sp.
CCTCGCCTGCGTTGAGCGCACGCGTCGACTGGATGCGGTCCTCGATGCGAACCATCCCGTTAACACCGAGAATGGTTTTGATAAAATAAGCCTCAAACCCCGCCGTCTGCGCCTGGGTGATCACGAAAAACGCCACGCCAAACACGATGCCCGTCAGGCTCATGAGCATGGCGCGTTTGCGCGCCCCCAGGAAGCGAAGCGCGATTAACAGAGCGGGAGCCATCGGAAATACAGCGGCGGTTATCCGTTCACGGGGCAACTTGGACGCGGGCTCCATCGGTGAGCGACTCCACCTGCGAGACGGCCACCTGTGCGTTTTCCGCAACGCCCTCCAGCAGCTCCACCGCGCTCAGGCTGCGGAAACCCACCGTGACGGGGCGACGATGCGCCACGCCGTTTTCGATCACAAAAACCGCCCCGTCCTTGAGCGCGGAACGCGGCGCAATCAACGCACCGTCGCGGCGGTTGCGAATGATGCTCGCCTCACCGCTCAAGCCCGGAATGAGGCGCTCGGCGGGGATGCTCACCTCAAGGTAGGCGCGGTATTGCTGATTGAGCGGATCGGCGTTGGGCAGGACTTTGACCACCTTGGCCGGATAAAGCTCGGGCCCGTAGGCGAGAAAGCGCACCGACGCATCCAACCCGGGGCGAATGCCGGAAAAATCCTCCTCGTTGATGCGCGCTTCGACCTGGAGCGCTTGACTGAACAGGCGCACCAACGGGGCGCGCACCGCGACCACTTCACCGGGCTGGGCAAACAGCTCGGTTACCGTACCCGAAGCCGGGGCCTTGACGCGGCAATCGTTAATATCACGGCGGATCAGCTTAATGGAGTGATCCAAGTCGGCGAGTTGCTGGTCCCGGGACAGGCGCTCCTTGGTCTGCGTCTCGATGAACATGGCCATCTCCTCCTGCTGGCGCTTAAGCTGGAGCTCGGGGTATTCGCCCGAGCGCGTGCGAGCAGTAAAGTTGGCCAGATCCTCCTTGCGCCGGTCCAGAGCGGTGCGCTGGTCGAGATCGAGGGCGAACTGCTTACGAATGGTGTCCCGCTGGTACTCCAATTGGGACAGCGCCAATTCGTGCTTTGACGTATCAATCTCAAACAGGACGTCTCCTTCCTTCACCACCTGGCCGATCTTCAGATTGGATTTGAGCACCAAGCCGAGGACGTCGCTCGTGATCGTCACCTGAAACTCAGGATCCACTTTGACCGCGGCGGGCACCGCATCGAGCGCCATGCCGCGCTTGAGGGTGGCGACCGTCACCTGCGGACGAGCCCCCATCAAGTAGCCGCCGACGATCAAGGCCGCCACAATCACGGCGACCACCAGAAGGGATTTAGAGCTGAGCTTCATAGATAATTTAAACCGCAGTCAGTGAACTGCTTACAGGTTAACCGCCGCCGGCAGCGTCAGGTCGAGGTAATCGTTAATCGCCAGTAGCAGGCGAACCCGGGTACGAGTCGCCGTCTGCTGGGCCTCGTTCTGCGCGACCTGCACACTGCGGAAGGCCTGTGCGGAAACCCGCCCCTCCTTGGCCTCACGCTCTTGCACTCCAAAGCTTTGCGTGGACAGCTCCGCGCGGCGCTGGTCGATCTGCAGCTGGCGCGCAAGGAACCCGATCTGGGCAACAACCACCACGCTCTGGGCGCGCAGCTCCCCCCGATAAGCCTCCAGTTGACGCTCCAAGCGGCGCTCACGCAGCAGGGTTTCACGCTTCTTCGCCGAGGTCGTGAAACCGTCGAACACGTTCCACGTCATACCGATGCCGATAAAATACGAGATCGCCTCAACATTGTTTTGGGCCGAGGTATTGCGCTGTTCCTGCGTCACACTGCCCGTGAGGTTAAACAGCGGGCGTTGGCCGGCCTTCACCCGGATCAGTTCTTCGCGTTCGCGCGCCACCAGATTCTGTCGGCGCTGCACCTCGGAGTTGTCCTTCAACCAATCATCGAGGCCGTTGGCACGGGTCTGTTCGACCCAGGCGAGCACGGCTGCGGTGTCAGGATTAGGCACCGGTTTGTCGAGTGCGAGCGGCGCGTCCCAGCCCAGATTTCGCTTATAATCGGCGAGGATGCGCGCCTGCTCCGCCTCGACCTGCTCGATGTCGATAAGCCCTTGGCTGAGCGTAAGGTTAGCCTGCTCCGTTTCGACCGAAGAGGCCGATCCCTGCTCCTTGTCGGCTTGAGTGCGAGCGATGCCGTCAGCGGTGATTTGGCGGCGCAGGCGCAAGGTTTTCAACGTCTCCTGATTGACGAGCAGGGTCAGGTAATCGGCGCGCAAGGTACGTTTGATTTGGCGCAGCAAAAACACGCGTTGCAGCTCCTCGTTTTTAAAGTCCAAACGGGCCTGCTGGATCGTGGACTCTATTGCGCCCCAATGATAAAGCGGGCGGGTCACGCTGGCGCCAAACCCGAGACCTACGCGCTGCTCGTCGGGAAATGCACCATTGGCGTACGTGGTGCGGGTCACGCCGAATTGGCCGCCTAAATCCAAGCGCGGATAATACGCACCCTTGGCCGCCTCAAGCCGCGCAGTGGACTCCTGTTGGGCAAAACCTTGCGCGACGAGTGCGGGGGCTTTTTCACGCGCCTGATCCAGCAGGCTGTTAAGCTCGGGGATTTCGGCTTCCGGATATTGGATGGGAGCGGCCGACAATGAGCCGAGGGATAGCAACGCAAGGCCAAGCAGACGACGTGGATAATGCATGAAAGATAAGAGAAAGGAGATAAGCACCCGCCACTACACGGGAAACTGAAGCAGCCGAACTGCTTAAAATCACGTCGAGTGGTGGTTTGTCGATTCCCGATTAGCGCGGAAGCCGATTAAGACCAATTCGCATTCAACGAAATACAAACGAACCGATTTACCGCTAATGCACGCTAATAAAAGCTAGGGATACAGGGCTTCTGCATTAGCGTATCTTAGCGTTGATTAGCGGTTAAAGAATCCGTCATTTAATGTTTGGCTGCTCTGTTGCTGGTCCGGTGAGCCTGACCTGTAGCCAACTTTTTATGCGTATGAACGAGGAATGGCAATTAGACCAACGTCTCTTTGAATTTAGACTTTGGGAGGGACCACCTCCGTGTGGTCTAGATCGAGGCACGGACGACACGGAGGTCTTCCCTCCCTTGTCCAAACAAAGTCTAAAACCATTAATCTTTTGGGTTTAGCCCTAGCTGGAGCTCGGCGCTCCTTTACAGGACAGCATCTGAATCCTGTAACTTTCCGCGTACACAAAAACGCCGCCACCGGTGAAGGTGGCGGCGTGAGCGAATTGTACGGTGAAGCGTGGACGCTTACTTGCCGCCGCGTGAACGTGACTCGGGACCGCCCGGGGTCACGATGGTCTGGTTCTGGAAGGTCGAACTCGGCGCGACACTCTTAAGCATCTGCTTTTTCGGCGAACCACCGGGGCTAACCAAGTTGGCCGTAACAAAGATCAACAAGTTGCGCTTGCTGGACGTTTCACCCTTGGTGCGGAATAGGGCTCCGAGGAAGGGGATATCACCCAAGACCGGAACCTTGCTACTGGTCTTCTTCACCTCTTCGCGAGTAAGACCACCCATAACCAAGGTGGCGCCATCCCAGACCGTCACCTTGGTGGTCACTTCACGTGTCGAAAAAATGGGCTGAAAGAAGCCTGAGGGCACAATCACAGTGGTTGAACCGCTAAGCGCCACACTTTGCCCGCCGTATTCCACAAAACCCTCAAATTCAGTAACCTTTGGATTCATGTCCAGAGTGATACTGTAATCATCCTCTTCCACCGTGGGTGTGACCTTCAGCTCCACACCGACGTTACGCATCGTAAATTCCTGCGGGGTGCCCGCCGTGATACTGATAGCACTAGTAATCGAATTACCAGAGGGTTGGGATGACTTGGTTTCACCATAGGATTGAGGATAACGCATTTCCTGGGCGACCACGATATTGGCTGGGCTGCCGGACAACACGGTTACTTTAGGCGAACTCAGCAGATCTGTGCCGGTTTTCTGGGATAAAGCGCGGATAACCGCTGAAACATTTAATTCACCGAAAACGGCTGAACCGGCAAATAAATTTGAAGCGCCCGCCCCGAGTGTGGCTACACCAGGCAGGGATGGGGGGGTATTAGCGATAGTTACATCCTGAGCATCCACTGCTGCGGTGGTCCCTAAGAAAACACCTGCTGTAGAAAACAGATTTGTAGCCGGCTGAGCAGGGGAAGTAACTCGGCCTTGATTCGCCGAACCTGAACTCGTGAATACACCCGAAAGACTCGAATTAGAGGTCGTCAGCGTACGTCCAGTTGTCCCTCCCACATTCACGTTACGATTTGCTTGGTTGGCAGTCCAGTTAACACCCAGCTCCTCGAGCGCGCCCTCCTGCACTTCCATGAACTTGGCCTCGATCTCAACCTGCTTTACGTTATCATAGCGGTTGAGGATGTTGCGGATCTTTTCGATATTCCGCGTGGTTTGATTCACCAGAATCGCCGAGCCGTCATAAACGAGACTCGAACCTGCGGTGGTGCTGAACTTGACGCCGGCCTGTTCCAGGAAGTTCTGGATCGCACCGGATTCCCCACCCGCGCTCGAACCGCCTGCAGCCGCGCCACCGGCGGCGGGCGCCGCAAAGGGATCAACAGCAGCGGTGGGAGTCGCGCTGGCTGCACCAATGCCGGTCATACGAATCACGGTCGCCTTGGTGACCGAGAAGAAGGCGCTCTCCAGCATGGAGGTGTCGCCACCCGGACGCATAACGATGGTGTCGGCCTGAACCTCGTATTGGTAGCCGGTCGAATCCGAGATGAGGTCGAGGATGCGCTTAAGCGTCAGGTTGCGCAGGGTGATACTGACTGAGGGGTTCTTGTTACTTGGATCGACCAAGATAATGTTCACACCCTTCACGCCTTCGCTCTTGTCATACTCCTCGGAAACTGCGGACAAGGTGCTCACGACTTTGCCCAATTCAACGCCTTGGAAGTTGACGCTGGGGATGACGATACTGGCTAGTTTTTGGGCCAGAGCCTGGGGGACAGCTGCCTTGGTGGCGTCAGCACCACGGTCCACGTAAACGGCGGGGCGCTGCCAGGAGTTATTAACCTCTTCTAACATCTGCGCGCGGGACTTGCCGCGGTTGAGTTCGCCCACCTTGGATTTTTCAGAAGCGATGCGGGTGAGGAACGACTTCGCCTCGGGACTGCCCGCGTCGATGGTCTCGACTGCACGGAACGACTCCTGAGCGCCGTCGAGATCGCCGGCGAGGTACTGGCTGCGGCCCTTGGCGACCAATTTGGCGATTTCCTTTTGGTCTTTAACGAAAGCGGGGTTGACCTTCTCGATCGGCTGGAGCGGCGGGTTTAATTCGGAGGCCTCGATGGCGCGGGCTACTTTTTCGACCTTCTTGGTGTCGGAGGTGGCGGCGGCATAGGCATCGAGCGCGGCGCGGGCAGCCTCGGAATCACCCTGCTTGAGGGCGACTTGGGCCTTTTCCATGAGGAGACCATTCTTTTCAGCCTGAAGATCTGCGATCGTGGACGCGGTGGCAGGATTTTCGGGAAGTGCGGCGATCGCACCGGTTAGAACGACGGCGGCGTCGTCAAAGCGGCCATCCTTGGCGAGCTTACGCGCCTCGGAACGCTTGGCTTTGGCGTCAGCGAGCAGGCCCTTGATGCGCTTGTTTTCCTCTTTCACCAACGCGTCGGCTTCAGCCGTTTCAGCCTTGGAGCCCGCTTTGGCGGGAGCGGCAACGACGGGAGCGGAGACGGCCTTGGGCGGGTAAGCGACCTCGGTGGGCTCGGTGGCGGCAGGGGTGTCAGTGGCGGCCGGGGCGGGGGCAGTCTCGGAAGCAGCGGGAGCAGCGGCATCGCTAGCGGCAACGGCAGCTGGAGCTGCGGGACGCAGGGCGATCTGATTATCAACCCCAGCCAAGAGGCGCTGGACCGTGGCATCCGAGGGAGCGATGGCGAGCAGCTCTTCCAAGTTCTTCTTTGCGGTGTCCAAATCCCCAGAGTCACGGGCGCGAAGGGCCTCCGACATCAGGCGGATTTTGGTGTCGGTTTGGCCTTGCGCCAGCAGTGAAGCGGCGGGGACCACCAGCGCGAGCATCGCGGGGGCAGCCAGACTAAGAACGAGGGGTTTGGGGAGCTTGGGTAGTTTCATTGAGAATGACTAGGATTGTCAGGGTTCTAAGCTAAAGATATCGGGAAATGGTTAAAAAGGGATCGGCTGCGAGCCTATTATAAGGCGAAAGGCGATACGCCCGTTGGTGCTACTGCTGGGGCTGCTGCGGGTGCGGGCACCGTAACAGCGGGGACTGGAGCGACTGGTCCTGCTACCCTCAACGTCTTGGTTAAAGGTTGTTTTAATGCCGCCGACTCCTTGGTTACCACGACCTCGTTCGTATCGAACGAGACCGAGTTAACCGTAAAAGTCGCATCCCCCACGGTGAACGTAGCCCCGACTTTGTAGCCAACCGGTTCCGCTGAACCCTCCGCCTTCAAATAAGCGATCGGGGTGCCCTTGGTAAGGCGGTTTTTGTTGGTGAGATTAAAAATTTCACCGGTATTATCATCAGCAACTTGGGCAAGTGCTTCGGTTTCGATAATAACCGTTTTGCCCGTGCCTTGCTCGGTACGGATCTGCTTCACCTCAAAGCTCACAATTGTAAGCCCGAGATCCGGAATTTTTTTACCCTTTTGGCCGAGTATGGTTTTACCGGAAAGCGCATTTTCGAAGGTGCCTCGAAAATTGCCCTCCTTGCCGGTGTAACCGACGAGTTGGAGGCGGAAGGCGTCCTGCTTAACGTTGACCAGCTCAACACCAAAGGGCGGCTCCACAACCTTAACCACTTCGACGACAACCGGGCCTGGCGGAGTGACCGTAAAGCGCTTGGAGGCAACATCGTAGTAGATTTCCGGGGGCGTAAACACGTCGTATACCCAAAGGGCTCCACCGCTTTGTGCAGCAGGAGGGGCCCAAACCTGGGTGCTCACGCGGAATTCGCTTAAGTCTGCCGGCACATACTCGCTGTTGGCACGGGACGAGCCATTGGCTCCGCCCTTTTTACCGCCTTGGTTATAGGTCCACGCAAGCGATGCGAGCACCACGAGCAGGGCTGCACCACAGAGGATTTTATCTAGGGATTTTGCGGCCATATCAAGGAGTCGGGGTGGCTTCGGTAGGGGTGGTGTCAACAAGGTCGATCAACTCGACGGTGACGGTGAACTTAGACAGCACTTTATCCACAAGAGGTTTTGGCTTAACGGGTTCAACCGCCGCCGTCGCCGCTGGGGTAGTCCCAAAAATGCTGCTCAAGGTGTTGGCTGGGGTGACCTTCTCGGTTGCTTGAACCTTAATGATCGGATCGACTTCGACGCCGCGCACCACCAAGGGAAGTTCGAAGGTAGCGAGTTTGTTCAACAAGGTGCGCAGGGATGCCGTATCTCCGATAAAGGTGAGACGAAATGCAGAAGCCCCCACAAAACCGGGGACTCGAGCGGTGATTCGCGAGTCCATATCAAAATAGTCGATATTCGTACCTACGGTAGTGGATCCGGAGCGTGCCGCCGGCGCACTGGGTTTGGCCGGATTGCCGCCGGAATCGGCAGGGCGCTCACGCTGAAGGGAAACCAACTCGCTGGGTGCAGCCTTGAACAAAGCGCCGAGCAGGTACTCGGCAACTTGGCGCTGGCGATAAACCTGGGGGATCAATTCGCGCTCGGGACCGGCGTTGGCGTAGGTGGTAAAGCCGAAGCGCTCATCCGCCTTGATTTTGATTTTCGCTGCTAGGGCGTTGTCGCGCATCAACTCGACAAAGGTCGCGATGTTAAAAAACAGATGCGTGGGCTCCGAGGGAAGCGGTGGCGTGAATTTACGCAGCTCATCCGAAGCCTTAGTTAAAGCCGTAGCCCGTGCATCCCCGGTTAAGGCGTAAGCCGCCATAAAGTGCGAGTAGGCCGCCTTCGACTTTAGGAGCGCTTCGGCCGCGGGGCCGCTGCCCTTGAGTTCCGCACGCATCTGTCCGAGCGCTGCGATACTGCGTGCGAGGTCGGCATTTACCAATGTCTTGTTTGCCTCGCTGGGAGTGGGCTGGCTGCTCGTGAGCGCGGTCAACTCACCGCGTTTTTTGGCTAGCGTTTTAGCACTCGAGTGAGCCGTCTGGCTCCGCTCGTAAATGCACCAGCCTGAACCGACCGCCGCCAACCCAAGAGCGGCGAGCAGTGAGTAAAATATGGGGTAGGACTTAAAGGAGGCCATTGGGCGTAAATCAGAGCGGCTTTTTGGGGTTAACGACCAGAATGAAGTCGAAGCTCAAAATACCTGGCTGTGTGAGGTTGAAGTTTTCCTGC
>JBILJE010000129.1:0-8311 GCA_044377395.1 Rariglobus sp.
CGCTCTTCGCTTCGTCTGGTTCAGAGTTCATCCCACCCAAGCAGAAGCAAAATCGCATCTTTGGTCTAGCCCAAAGTTACTCCGCTTATCCCCAATCACTTCCAATTGATGAAGAAAAGCCCCTGGATCGAAGTCCGAGTGTCGTGTCTTTCAATTCCCCAAAACGGAGGTTTTAACCACTGATGAGCTAATAAACACTGATAAAGCCGACAGCTTGAACTCCACCGCCAAACCCTACTTCAGGGATTATGGGTAGTTAACATGGCTCAGGTTCGTTGATCTGGAGGCAGGTTTTTTAACCCCTGCAGTGCACTGATGAACACGGATAACCCAAGCTTTGAGGCACCCCTTGTCCGTCCTCAATTTAAGATCCCATACTTTAAATCTTACCGCCTACCAGCCCACCCAGAGGTTGGGCATCCCTTGATCCCTTTCACAGCCGTCCCATAGGGGCCGGACATGAGGGTGCGGCGAGGTCTTCACGCATGGGGGAAGACCGCCAAGAGCGAAAAGCTGAATGCAAGATTTGGGTGAGCGGGCGGGGTGTTGCAGGGGGAGGGGGGACGCGTGCTGTCCCATAGCGCCTGAGCAAGGCGGCCAGATCACGGGCTTGCCACAGGGCGGCGCGTAACAAGGTGAGCAGCCTAGAGAAGCTGTGCGTCCATGAACCCAGCCAAACCTGGAAGCGCAGCAGCACGTAAACGAGCAGCGCCTCCACAGCTGAAAGTTGATTGCGTTGGCGTTGTTGCCGAGGAAGTCGGCCAGTTGCAGAGTCTGTTTGATCTGCTTGCAAAACACCTCGATTTGCCGCGGCACCGGTACAGCTCGGCCACGCTGGTCGGGCTCCACTCCAGGTTGTTGGTCAGGAAAACCATCACGCGATCCTCGCCATCAAGTTCAACGAGTGCGGTGACCCGGCGGAGCTGACCGGGGTAAGCCGCCTTCGACTGCGGGGTTGTGAACACGATCAGCCCGTCTTTGAGAATCCTCGGATCCTTGGACTTGGGCAGGCGTTTGACCACGCGGTAACGGCGTCGCCTACAACTTCAGGGCGTCGCACACGTCGTTCAAACTGAGCGCGTGGGCCAGTTGCGCGTAAAGTAAAGCAACGCCACGACGTGGCTCCAGGGTGTGAAGCTGCGCGCCTGTTTGTCCACCCCGTGCTCGCGCGCCAGCTTGGCCACCAGGTGCGTGGGAGTGAATTCGACGAGCTGCCGAAGGATACTTGAGTTATTTTGGTTCGGGCGGGTGTTCCTTTAGGTTTTCACACCCGCCTTCTGGCAGCATCAAGCCTCCCGTCCGAACCTCCTTTTTCGAGGGCTATGGGATTTTTGTGGAAAAAGTCGTTAAAGAAATTTGAAGACGTGCCGTTATTGCAGTCGACCATCAAAACTATGAAGCTACCAAAAAATAGAATCCTCGCCCTCCTCCTCGCGCCCAGCCTACTGTCCGCATCCACGCCGCCCGCAGCCCCAACAGCCCCGACCACTGCTCCGGTTGCTACCGCGCCGCGCTCCACCGCTCCGGTTGCCTCCGCGTCGAAATCCCCCTGGGCCGTATCCATCGGCGTCTCGGCTCGGGAAACCTACGATACGAACGTCTTCATGCAGGACCGCGGCGGGGCCTCCAGCACCGCAACCCCCAATCACGAATCGTTCGTCACCTCCCTCGGCGGAACAGTGAGCCTCGCTTACAAACCCGGCCCCGATTTCAATGCCATCCTAGGCTACTCGGTCGAGAATCACACTTTCCACGATGCCTCTGGCGAAAACAACACGCACCACCGCCTCTCTGCGGACCTTAAGGGGAAGAGCGGCGGTACCCCCTGGGACACCACCAATTCCATCCTATTAATCGACGGCGCAAACGAAGGGCTCATCTTTGCCTCCCCCGGCGGTGTACCTGCCGCCGGTGGCATCGCCGTCCGCGACCGGCGCGACGCCATTGTTTACCGCCACGCCGCCAAGGCCACCTTTGCTTTTGGCGACTGGTTCCTTCGCCCGCTCACCTCGATCTACATCCACGATTTCCGCTCCGACCAGATCGACGATACGGCGAGCCGCATAAACTACGTAGACCGCGCCGAATATCAGGCCGGCGCCGATCTCGGCACCAAGCTCGGTGCCTACACCGCTTATCTCGGCTATCGATATGGTTACCAAGACCAATCGCTCAGGTTCGGAACCGGCACGGATTTCTCAAATAACTTCCACCGTGTTCTGCTGGGCATCGAAGGCACCGTGACATCCAAATTAAAGATCAAGCTCCAGGGCGGCCCGGATTTTCGCGAGATCGTCGGTAACATCCCGTCCACCGTGGCCAGCAGCTCCACCGAATTCTTCTGCGACAGCTCGATTATCTACACACCGACCAAGGCCGACACCTTCACCCTCAGTGCTCGTCGCTTCATGCAGCCCGGCTACACTGGTCGCAGCCTCTACACCGACTCAACCTACGACCTGACATGGAACCACAAAATCACCTCCGCGTGGTCAGTCGGGGCCGGATACCGTGCCTATAACACCGATTTCCAACCCGTCGCCACGCGTAACGACTGGATCTACACCACCTCGATCAACACTAGCTACGCGCTCAACGCCAAAACCTCGCTGCAGGCCTCCTACTCGCGCGACATCAGCAGCTGCGACGTCGCCGGCGCCTCCTCCGTCGTCGCCGCCGGTCGCGAGTATACCCGCGACCTAGTCTCAATCGGACTCAAGTACCAGTTCCGCTGAACCGCCTTCTACTAACCCTCACGATTTATCTTCCATGCCCACCCTACACTTACCCTCCATGCCCACCCTACACTTACCCTCCATGCCTCCCCTTCGAATCCTCACCTGTCTAGCGGCACTGCCACTCCTCGCGATCTCCGCCTTTGCTGCGGCCCCCGTTAAACTCGGCTTCAATTACCCTGAAACCGGCCCTTACGCCGCCCAAGGCGCGGATCAACTCCGCGCTGCGCGACTCGCACTTGATGAGATTAATGCCGCTGGCGGCATCCTCGGCCGACCCGCCGAACTCGTCATCCGAGACAGCAAATCCAAGGTGGATGTCACCAAGGTCAACGTCGCCGAACTCATCGACCAAGCGGGCGTGAAAATGGTCTTCGGCGGTTCCGCCAGCAACGTCGCCGTCGCCGCTGGCCAAGTTTGCCAAGAAAAGGGGGTGCCCTTCTTCGGCACCCTCACCTACGCGACCGGTACCACCTGCGAGGACGCCCAGCGCCACACCTTTCGTGAGTGCTACGATTCTTGGGCAGCCGCTCGCGTGCTCGCTGCCTACATAAACAAAACCTATGCGGGCAAGAAGTTCCTGTACGTAACCGCCGACTACAACTGGGGGCACAGCACTGAGGCTTCCTTCCGTAAGCTCACCGGCACCGAGGACAAGGAACTCCACAAGACCATCCTGACCCCATTCCCGGGCGCCACTGAGGACGATTTCAAAAAAGCCCTCAGCTTCGCCAAACTCTCAAAGCCCGACGTTCTCGTGCTTGTCTCCTTCGGTGCCGACATGGTTTACGCCGTGCGCCAGGCCACCGCCCAAGGATTAAAGAGTAAATCCGCCATCATCGTCCCGAACCTCACCCTCACCATGGCTGAAGCCGCCGGCCCGAAGATCATGGAGGGTGTGATCGGCGCCCTGCCGTGGGATTGGAGCATTCCCTACAAGTACAACTACGCCAGCGGCATCTCGTTTGTCGAATCCTACGCCGCTCGCTACAAACGCTACCCCTGCACCGCCGGAGCCTCCGCCTACACCATCGTGCATGAATACAAGGCCGCCGTCGAACGCGCCGGCTCCTTCGATTCCCCCGCCGTCGTCCGCGCCCTGGAAAATCACCGCTACACCCGCCTCAAGGACGAGCAAGTCTGGCGAGCCTTCGACCACCAGTCGGCCCAGACTGTCTACGCCGTCCGCTGCAAACCAGAAGCGCAGGTGCTGGCCGACAAATTCCAGCTCGATTACTTTGAGGTCATCGACAGCCTCCCCGGCGATCAGGCCTTCCTGACTCGTGAAGAGTGGAATGCCCGCCGTGTAGCCGCAGGCAAGAGCACCAGCCTCCAGCCCCTTCCGGGCGAATAAGCAGACCCCGCCCCCAACAGCTCCGGCGCCTTGTCACCGCCGGAGCCCCCCCCCTTTACGAACTCCGTATTTCTCGCACTCTCGATCATGAGCAAAACACAATTTCGCCGCGGCTTGAAGAGCCGCATCATCCTACTGCTTCTGCCTTCGATCATTCCGCTCGTTGCGATCGTCGCAGCCTCCGCCTACGAAGCCCGTCGCCAGGCCCTCTTCAATGGCGAGGAGTTCACCAGCCAGGTCGTCTCCAGTGCTACCGAAGGTCTAGAATCCTACATTAAGGAGGAACACGCCCGCTTCCGCTCCTGGACTGAGGAAGAAGTCTACGGCATCGCCATCGAGTACAAAACGCTGAAGGAGGTCGACGTTCGCTTCGCCGAGCTCATCAAGGATTCCACCAACCTCTCCCTGCTGCTCCTCTGCGACACTTCCGGCCGGATCCTCTCTGCCGGAGGCCCCCTCGCCGACAAAGCCCGCGGACTTACGGCCCCCGAACTGGTCAGATTCGCCGAAACCGACCAGGCTTTCTCCGGCGTCGCCAACTCTGAACTGCTCGCCAAGCTCGGCTCCGCCAACCCGTATACCTTCATTTTCTCCAAGCCCTCACGCGGAAGTAATGGGAAGATTAACGGATCCGTCGTGGCCTTCCTCAACTGGTCCCAGTTGATCACCCGCACCGAGACGGACATCGCGACAATCCGCCATCACGGCTTCGCCTCCGCCGACATTTTGGTGATCGACCGAGAACGCCGCCAATCCCTCTCCGGCCGTTCACCCAAAGGACTCACGGATGTATCGACAGTTTTCGATTCCGCTGATGGCGAAGGGCGGCTCCTGAGCGGACAACTCGACGAGACTCCCCACTTTCTCTGCTTTAAATACCTGACTTCAAATCACCTGAAAACTTCCGACAAAAGCGGTGCTCCTTCCTCGGCCCTCGTCGTTTCCGCCATAGTGCCCGAAAAAGACCTGCTCGCCCCCGTCCATAGCTCACTACGCCTAAACCTCGGCCTCCTCGGCGGCGGCGTGATCCTCATCGTCACGCTGATCTTGTTCGCCGCCCGACTCGTTACCCGTCCCATCATCGCGGTTATCGAAGACCTCCGCTCCAGCTCGGAACGCATCACCGGCACCGCCGCACAGGTGCAGGACGCCAGCCATGCCCTCGCAACCAGCTCCAGCCACCAAGCCGCTTCACTCGAGGAAACCAGTGCCTCGCTCGAAGAAATCGCCGCAACCACCCGGAGCAACGCCGACAACGCCAACCGCGCCCAAACCCTCGCCAAGGAGGCCCGCAGCGCGGCTGAATCCGGAGCCACCGACATGCGAGGCATGAGCCAAGCCGTCATCGACATCAAAACCTCCAGCACGAAAATCGCCAAGATCACCAAGACAATCGACGAGATCGCCTTTCAGACCAACATCCTCGCGTTGAACGCCGCAGTCGAAGCAGCCCGCGCCGGAGTGGCCGGCGCGGGCTTTGCGGTCGTGGCCGACGAGGTCCGCTCTCTTGCCCTCCGCGCCTCCCAAGCTGCCCGCGAAACGGCCTCCTCCATCAACGAGGCCCTCGAAACCACTGAACGGGGAGTGAAAATCAGCGACCAAGTCGAGGCCGGCCTCAACCGCATCGTGCAAAAAGTGCGGGCAGTCGACGAACTGAACACCCAGATCGCCGGCTCCTGCCAAGAGCAAACCCGAGGCATCGGCGAGGTTAATAAAGCCGTCGCCCAAATGGACCAATCCACCCAGGAAAATGCCTCCACCTCCGACCAAACCGCCAGCCACGCGACCGAACTCAACCAACAGGCAAGCGTTCTTAAGGGCGCGGTCGGCGCCCTCGTGGATCTGCTCGGCAAAGACGCCGCCCAAGCTCCAACCGCTTAACCCTCGTCAGTAAAAGCCTAGATTGAAACAGGGGGGGGGCGCAGGGGCAATTCGTTACACTGCAGCCCTTTTTCAATTAATACCAAGTGGGTATCCGCTTCACTCATGTAACACCAATGGGTTGTGGTTAGTGCGGTTCGATATCTGGGGAGGTGGTTTGGTCGACGATCATGCGATAGGTCAATGATTATACCATAAGTAATTGTTGCACTTAGTTATGCCTGAAGAGCAAGCGGTGGTATCCGCACGTGCAACCGAGCGCGAAGAGTCAGGCAAAGCTGCGAGACAAGGTGCGGCAGGTGCTGGAGGTGCGAACGCGCAACCAAGCGGCGGTGACGGTGGTCCGAAAGGTCAACCAGCTCACGCGCGGGTGGGCAGGCGCGTTTAATTATGGGCACAGCACGCACGTGTTTGGTAAGCATCAACTCTTTGTGCAAAACCGGCTGAGACGATGGCTGTGGCGAAAGTATAGCCGCACCCACGGGCTGTTTGAGTTCTTCACCGACGATCGTCTGCATGGACAATACAAGCTATGGCAATGGCCGCTTACGGCGGCTTGGAAGCCATGAACTCCGCTGAAACCAAATCGAAAGAACTGAGACTCGGTGAGCCGTGTGCGAGAAAACCGCTTGCACGGTTTGATGAGGGGGCGGGCAGCGCCTGCGGGTTACCGCTTCGCTGCGCTCTCTACTCACAACCCATTTTTCTGAGTCGTCAGCCACAACATCGCTTGAAACCAAGCCCGCAACGGCTTGCGTGTGTCCTGAAATACAGTACCGACGGTAACGGACACCTAGCTTTCACAAGC
This sequence comes from Rariglobus sp., assembly GCA_044377395.1. Lineage (GTDB taxonomy): Bacteria > Verrucomicrobiota > Verrucomicrobiia > Opitutales > Opitutaceae > Rariglobus. The sequence goes on from JBILJE010000129.1 coordinate 6,779, forward strand.
GCAAAATTGCCAGAGTATTCCCCCTGATCTTCTAGGCTTTATCACCTCCGCAATACGTTCATACGAAGCAGTTCGGCCACCTCAGCTTTATGAGATAGGTCCGATACTTCTCTTCAGTTCCAAACCACGCATCGAACTCCTGTAAATCATGCGGGTTCTCATGCATTCACTGTGACCACAATGGGTTGTGCCTACATGAGTCAGCGGATACCCGCTTATCTTAATTTCGACCAGAAAATACTATCCATAGTTGCTTCTGTTAAATCTACATTTTTATACTCATCGGCCCTGTTGTCTGTATTAAGTCCAAGGTCGTACCACTCAAAGCGGAGGTTTGCGCCATACATGTAAGCTGGTAAATTCGCTCGAGGTGTTATTTTTACACTAACGCGTCCATCGGGCAATCTGTCGATTCTGAAAGATGGCGTAACCTCAACATAATTAGGGGATTCGGAGGAACTTGATTCGTTCTCGAAGCGAACTTCACCAGAAGTGACTATAAGGCCATTGTCCTGATCTTTAGTTGAGGAGTTAATGCGCCATCCTGTATTAATTACGAATTCCCGAATCTTTTTAAGAGCTAATTCATAGGGGATATCAATAGTCCTCTCGTATGGAGAGGATGAAGCCTCGGTTTTGTTGGGCTGAGCCGGCTTGGTGTGGGCCTGCGCCGGAACTAACGCCGCGCCAAGTGCGAGCAGGAAAGCAGTACCGATTCGGCAGACCGCTGAGAGTGGGGCCATTGTATTCATTTTTTTATGCTGGTCTGTTAGCGATAAGCGGCAGCTTATCGCTCGACAAGTGGCGCTTGAATGCAACTCCGCGCCGCTGGACGTCAAGGGTTTTTCTATCATAAATCCAGATGGATGCCTCATTTTCTATCACTAAACATGAACTCCGAAGTTGAGTGCAGGATTGAATCACGAAAGCGCCTCATTGTAGGTTGGTTGGTTGGAAAATTCCGCCACCCCGGACGACCACAAAACCACCGCCCCCCCCCCGGCCTTATTTGGAGGGGAGAAGGTGGTGGTGGATGAAACCTCCAAGGCGGTGACGCCTTTCGGAGGCTTGTGCAGCTTTATAGTTTATTTGCAGCAAATCGGCTTCGGAGTGCGCGTGGCGCAGGCCATGCCGTTCCCGACCTCGCCCAACGCAATACCTTTGGCGCACACCTTCGCGGCGTTTTTCTTCGCGGTGGTGACCGGGGCCAGTCGCTTTGCGCATGTCGATTGTCTGCGCGGGGATCGCGCCTTGCATGCCCTGTTCGGGCTCTGGGATGGCTGTGGATCCCTTTCAATCCATGGAGGGACGACCTCCGTGTCGTCCGGGATCGACCCAGCCCACACGTAGGTGGGCCCTCCCCGCGGAAGGAGAAAAGACGGCGGGCGAGAGAACGAGAACGATTGCGGAGGGACGACCTCCGTGTCGTCCGTGATCGCCCTCTCCCCCCGCCCGAATCCGTTATCCGGCAGGATAACGGAACAGGGGCTTGGGCGCGTCGGGCGTCGGCGCGAAGGGCACCACTTTCCAGAA
>JBILJE010000130.1:0-8287 GCA_044377395.1 Rariglobus sp.
GAACCCCGCTTTAAGGATTGAGAATCCCTTGTCCTAACCGATAGACGATGAGGGCGTCTGTTGGAGTGGTGAAGAGTTCAATTTTATTCTCAGCCGTCAAGCGTCCGTTTTGTGAATTTCACGGGTTTAGCTTTGGTCTTTGGGGGCGAGGCCGCGCAATGGCCGCCTTCTTCTAGCCTAGCACGGTGCGAAAGTGATGTTTCCGCGTTTTATGACCTGATTCCATCGGCGTGTGTGACGGCATTGCGTGATAAAGCAGTTTTGGGGGCATTAGCCCTTGCGCTTGAGGTGGCCCGTTTCCGAAAATCATCCTTTTTCTCCATGCAGACGCAGACCCTCTCCCTCGATTTAATTGATGTTTATGGCGGTACCCAGGCGCGGGTGAAAACCAATGATGACGCGATTGAAAGCTATGCCGAGGAGATGGCTAATGGGGCAGTTTTTCCGCCCATTTCGGTCTACTTTGATGGCGCCACGTATTGGCTGGCGGATGGGTTTCATCGCTACTTGGCGGCCAAGCGAACGCAGTTGCCGTCAATCCTCGCGGAGGTCCAACCGGGAGGTCGCAGTGACGCCCTCAAGCACGCGCTGGGTGCCAATGCGACCAACGGGGTTTATCGCAACAATGCGGACAAGCGCAATGCGGTGGAAATCGCGCTCGAGGAGTGGACCGATCGCGCCAACACGGTGATCGCGGATATTTGCAAGGTGTCGCCTGAATTGGTCCGCACGCGTCGCTCGGAACTTACCAAGTCGGGGAAAATCGTTCGTCCCGAAAAGGTCACGGGGCGCGATGGGAAGGAGTACCCGTCGCAGATCGAGCAGGAGCCACGCGGTAAGGAAGAGGCGCGTTCAAGCGATGGTGCCGAGGGCGGCGGCGGTGGCGGCGGTCGTCCGCAAAGTAAGAGTGATGGCCCCGGAGCGCCCGGAGGCAGTAACATGGAGTTGGAAATCGAGGCGCGGCAAATGATCCGTCGAGGAGAGATCAATCCATTCGAGTTGAAGACGATCATGTCGGCCAATGCGCACGATTACGCGGCGACGGTGATCAACTTGCTGATTACGATGAAGCCTGCCGATCCGCAGCGCCGCGATGGACTCCTGCGAATCAAGCGTTGGGTGGAAAAGGCTTTAGCCGGGGAAGTGGAGGTGAACACCGCAGACGACAGCACTCACTCACAATAAGTGGGACCTCACTGCTAACGTACGGCCGCGACGAAATCAGCGCGTGCCTCCATGTGCGGATTATGCCCGGAATCGGCGAGGATCGTGATCCGTGCCGCAGGGAAATACTGCATGATAACCGCCTTGTCGGCTTCAACCACATAGCGGGACTTCCCTCCGGTGACGAACAACACAGGGCCGGTAAACTGATCCGTGTCCACCAGTGGGTTTCCCTCAATGGCCGGCAGCGCTGCGGTGATGACCGGCAAGTTGATCAACCACTGCCACGTTCCCTCAGCAGTCCGCTCCAGGTTGGTGGTGAGAAATTTTCTCATCGCCCAGTCACTCACCCGTGCCTCGAAGCGTAACTCGGCCTCGCCGCGCGATTGGACGGTGTCGAGTCGCAGTTCGTTCATCGCTGCGAACTCGGCGCGGTGAGCGTGCGAAAGGTAGTTTTTGGGCGCGATGTCCACCACCACCAATTGCGTGACACGTGACGGGTGGCGGCAGGCGAGGAGCATCGCAACCTTACCCCCCATACTGTGGCCCATGAGTGAAACCGTGGCCAAACCTTGGGCGTCGAGCCAGGCAAGCACGTCGGCCATCAAGGTGGCGTAATCCATGGGCGCGCCATGGGGGGATTTGCCGTGGTTGCGCAGATCAAGGGCGAGCACGTGGTGGTGCGTCGCCAGGTCGCCGCCAGTCGTTAACCAATTGCGTGACGAGCCGAGCAGGCCGTGCAGCACCACCAAGGGCGGTTTACCCAACCCGCCTAGATCACGATGGAAAAGTGTAACCACCCAGGGACGAAAAACTCCCCAAACCCCGGTGGCAATGCCTGCGTCATTGCAAACAGACGTACCGCACGGCGGGGCCGTGTGCGCGTGCGTGCTCCTGAGCGTGAAGCGGTGAACCGGGGAGTGACGCGCGCAGGCGTTGTAAGACCTGAAAGTCAGCAAAAAGCCCCCAGTCTCATTAACTGAGAAAGGGGGCTTAAAATAATGGGGCGGCCTACGGGATTCGAACCCGCGACCCCTAGAATCACAATCTAGTGCTCTAACCAACTGAGCTAAGGCCGCCGTGAAGAGTTGCAGAAAATCACGAGCGCAACTGCGTCTGTCAACTCCTTCTTCTGCGGCTTTCCGATTGCCGATTTCTCTTCGAGAGACGACGGTTTTCACGCAATGACCCGCGTCCGGATTGTCACCTACAACATCGCGCATGGCCGCGGTCTGGCTCCGATCCAGGGCATGACCTCACGCCGGCGTATCCGCGCCACGTTGATCAAGATCGCCCACCTGCTCGCCGAGTTGAAGCCCGACATCGTCGCCCTTCAGGAAATCGACGAAAACTCGCGCTGGGCCGGCAATTTTAACCACCTGGATCTTCTGCGGGAATTCGGCGGCTTTGATCACGCTGTTTTTGGCATCAACAATCGGCGCACCGGATTGCTCAATCTCTGTTACGGCAATGCGTTTTTATCGCGTCATCCGATTACCGAGTGGGAAAACACCGCCTTCGGGCGCAGTCAGGTTGGCGAGAAGGGGTTTCTTTATGCTGAGATCGACGTGCTCGGGCGACGGATTCCCGTGGCAAACATGCACCTTCACTATGGCTCACGCCTGCTGCGTATGCGTCAGGTGGACCGCTTTTTGGCCTACCTTCACAACAAACAGCGTGACCGTCGCCACCACTGGGCTATTTCGCCGGTTGTTTGCGGCGACTTGAACAACACGCGGCATGCCTCTGATGCCACGGCGACGTTGCTCAGTCATCTCCACGATTATGGCGACTACAGCCTGCACCCACTCGATGGGCAAACATTCCCCTCGCCGTTGCCGTCCCGCGCACTCGATTTTGTCTTCCTTCCGCCCGACGCCGTGCACGTGCAAACCCAGATCCCGCGTATCTATTTTTCCGATCACCTGCCCGTAGTGGTCGATTTCGAGGTCGGCTGATTCTGAGCATGAACCAGTCAGCCGCAACGAAGCTGAAGCCCATCCATGAGCTCCGTTGCCGAAACAACCGATGAGTCCAGCCACTACCTGATTGGTGCCGACGCGCAAGATCCGCCGAGACTCCGCCAACCTGTGCGCAGCTCCACTGCGCGTTATTTGGCATCTTTTGGCTGCCCCTCCTGGCCTTTTTGCCAGCTCGGCCCTTTGACCCATGAAATCTTCCGGTTCCGGATCTTCCTTTACCCCTCGCTATGTAACGTGTGACGCCAACGAGGCCGTTGCTTCGGTCGCCTACCGGCTCAACGAGTTTATCGCGATCTACCCCATCACTCCGTCCTCCTCGATGGCCGAGTCGTGCGATGAATGGGCGGCGGCCGGCAAAAAAAATCTTTGGGGGCAGGTTCCTCTCGTTACCCAGCTGCAATCCGAAGCTGGCGTGGCTGGCGCGGTTCACGGCGGGCTCTTGGGCGGCGCGCTCACCACCACGTTCACCGCGTCGCAGGGGCTTCTGCTGATGATCCCCAATCTCTATAAAATCGCCGGCGAACTCCTGCCGCTCACCTTGCACGTCTCGGCCCGCGCCATCGCCGCCCAGGGCTTGTCCATTTTCGGCGACCACTCGGATGTCATGGCCTGCCGCGCCACCGGCTTTGCGCTGCTGTGCTCCAACAACGGCCAGGAGGCCCAGGACCTCGCCCTCGTCGCCCATGCGGCCAGTAACCGCTCGCGCATCCCGTTCATCCATTTCTTCGACGGCTTCCGCACCTCCCACGAGGTTTCCAAAATCGCCACCCTTTCCGACGACGACATTCGCGCCGTCATCAGCGAAGAGGCCATCGCCGAGTTCCGCACGCGCGCCCTCTCGCCCGACAAACCCGCCCTGCGCGGCACCGCGCAGAATCCCGACGTGTATTTCCAGGGCCGCGAAACGGTTAACACGTTTTACGCCCAGCTGCCCGCCATTGTTCAGGGAGAAATGAACCGCCTCGCCGAGGTCACCGGCCGCCAGTACCACCTTTACGAATACCACGGCCACGCCCAAGCCGATCGAGTGATCATCGCCATGGGCAGCTCGATCGAAACCATCACCGAAACGGTGAACTGGTTGGTCTCCCGCGGTGAAAAAGTCGGCGTTCTGGCCGTGCGTCTTTTCCTCGCCGCGCTACCGTCCACCGTGAAGTCCATTGCGGTGCTCGACCGCACCAAGGAGCCCGGTTCCCTCGGCGAACCGCTCTTCCTCAACGTCGTCTCGGCCATCGCGCAAAACCCCGGCACCTTTGCCACCGCCCCGCGCATCGTCGGTGGTCGCTACGGACTCGGTTCCAAGGAGTTCACCCCCGGCATGGTCCGCGCCGCGTTTGCCAACCTCCTCCACTGCGAGCCCAAAAACCATTTCACCCTTGGTATCGTCGACGACGTCTCCGGCACCTCGCTCGACTACGACGAAAACTTCGATCTCGAAGCCTCCGACGTGCGCCGCTGCGTGTTCGTTGGACTCGGGGCCGATGGCACTGTCGGGGCCAATAAAAACTCCATCAAGATCATCGGCGAACAGACCGATAATTTCGCCCAGGGCTACTTCGTTTACGACTCCAAGAAATCCGGTTCGGTCACCACCTCCCACCTGCGCTTCGGCCCGCGCCCGATCCAGGCCCCGTACCTGATTCGACATGCCGATTTCGTGGCTTGCAGCCAGTTCACCTTTGTCGGTCGCCAGAAGATTTTGGATTACGCCGCCCCCGGCGCGACCGTGTTGCTCAACTCACCGCATTCCGCCGCCGAGACCTGGGCGCTGTTACCTCGCGAATGGCAGGAAACGCTGATCACCAAAAAGCTGCGCCTGTTCGTCATCGACGCGACCGCCGTCGCCCAGGCCAGCGGTATGGGCCGCCGCACCAACACCGTCTTGCAGACGTGTTTCTTTGCCCTCTCCGGCGTGCTTCCGCAGGCCGAAGCCATCAAGCAGATCAAAAAGGCCATCGAGAAAACCTACGGCCGCAAGGGCGAGAAGATCGTCCAGATGAACTATGCGGCGGTCGACGCAGCGCTCGCCGGTTTGGCCGAGGTGGTCATTCCTTTCGCCGTCGATGCGACCGCCGTCACCTCGCTTGCCCCGACTTACCCCGGGGCCTCCGAGTTCGTCCGCAATGTCACCGTGCGCCTGCTCGCCGACGACGGCGATCGCCTGCCGGTGAGCGCGATGCCCATCGACGGCTGCTGGCCGACCGGCACCACCAAGTTCGAAAAGCGCAACATCGCCCTCGAAATCCCCGTCTGGGATTCCGCCCTCTGTATCCAGTGTAACAAGTGCGCGATGGTCTGCCCCCACGCCGCCATTCGCCCCAAGTTCTATCCCGCCTCCGCGCTCGAAGGCGCGCCCGAGGGTTTCGCCTCGGCTAAGTTCCGCTCCAACGAGTTTTCCGGCTACCTCTACACGCTCCAGGTCGCGCCCGAGGATTGCACGGGTTGCTCCCTTTGCGTGCAGGTCTGCCCTGCCAAGGACAAATCCAACCCGCGCCACAAGGCCATCGACATGGTCGAGCAGCCGCCCTTGCTCGCCAAAGAACGCGCCAACTGGGACTTTTTCCTCAAGTTGCCCGAGGCCGACCGAGCCAAGATCGACACCTCCACGGTCAAAGGTTCGCAGTTCCTTCAGCCGCTTATGGAGTTCTCCGGTGCCTGCTCGGGCTGCGGCGAAACGCCTTACCTCAAGTTGCTCACCCAGCTTTTTGGCGACCGCCTGATCATGGCCAACGCCACGGGTTGTTCGTCCATCTACGGCGGCAACTTGCCCACCACGCCGTATTGCAAAGACAACAACGGCCGCGGCCCGGCTTGGGCCAACTCCCTGTTCGAGGACAACGCCGAGTTCGGCCTCGGTCTTCGCCTCGCCGCCAATCAGCGCCTGGAAACTGCCCGCAAGCTCCTGCAGTTACACGCGACCGACGTCGGTCTTGAGCTCGCGGAGGCGATCCTTAATTCGCCGCAGGCCTGCGAAGCCGACTACGCCGCCCAGCGCGAGCGTGTCATTGCCCTGCGCGCCGCGCTCAAACCGCTGGCCTCACCCACCGCCAGCCGACTCGCGGCTTTGGCCGACGACTTGGTTAAGAAAACCGTGTGGACCATCGGTGGCGACGGCTGGGCTTACGACATCGGCTACGGCGGTCTGGATCACGTCCTTGCTTCCGGTGCCAACGTCAAAGTCCTCGTACTAGACACCGAGGTTTATTCCAACACGGGCGGTCAGTCCTCGAAGTCCACGCCCATGGGTGCGGTCGCCAAATTTGCCTCCGGCGGCAAAGCCACGTCCAAGAAGGACCTCGCCCTCATTGCCGCGCAATACGGCCACGTTTACGTCGCCAAGATCGCCTTTGGCGCCAAGGACAGCCAGACGGTCCAGGCGCTGCGCGAAGCCGAGGCCTATCCCGGTCCGGCGCTCATCATCGCCTACTCGCACTGTATCGCCCACGGCTACAGCCTGCATCAGGGCCTCGATCAGCAAAAACTCGCGGTGGACACCGGCTACTGGCCGCTCTTCCGCTACGACCCGCGCCTGGCCGAAGCCGGCCAGACCCCGCTCAAGCTCGATTCGGCTCCGCCCAAGACCGACTTGTCCAAGTTCATGGCCAACGAAACTCGCTTCGGGATTTTGAAAAACATCGACCCAGCCCGTGCCGAAGTGCTCGCCGCCCAGGCCCAAGCCGAGGTTCGCCGCCACTACGCGCACTACCAGCACCTGGCTGAACCCGTAAAAGTCGCGGCTGTTACGCCCGCTCCAGTCGCTCCGTCCGACACGAAAACCGCCGCTCAGTAATCCCGCCACTCCGCACTCCTGACATGAATCTAGAAACCAAATACCTCGGCCTCACGCTGCGAAATCCCCTCGTCGTCGGAGCCTCGCCTTTTTGTGATAGCCTCGATGCAAGCAAGCGGCTTGAGGAAGCCGGTGCGTCAGCGATCGTCATGCACTCGCTGTTCGAGGAGCAAATCGACCTCGAACAACAGGCGCTGATTCACCACATGGAAACCTCCGCCGAAAGCAATTTCGAGGCGACCTCCTACTTCCCTCATTACGACGATTATCAGCTCACTCCCGATACCTACCTGCGAGCGTTGGTGCGGCTCAAATCCGGCTTGTCCATTCCGGTGATCGCCTCGTTGAACGGCCGCCGTCTGGGAGGCTGGGTCAATTACGCCCGCCAACTGGAGTCTGCCGGTGCTGATGCGCTGGAACTGAATACCTATCAACTTGCCACCGATCCTGATGTTTCCGGTGAAGACATCGAAACAGAAATCCGCTCCATTGTGCGAGCCGTCTCCGAGGCCGTGCATATTCCCGTTTCGGTTAAACTTTCCCCCTTCCACGCCTCGCTGGCGCATTTTGCCGCCTCGCTGGAGCAACAAGGCGCGGCGGGCCTGGTGCTTTTTAATCGGTTTTTCCAACCGGATTTCGACATCGATGAACTCGAAGTGGTGCCCCGTCTCAAGCTCTCGTACTCGTCCGAGTTGCTGCTGCGTTTGCGCTGGCTCTCGATCCTTTCGCCAAAGCTAAAAGGCTCACTGGCGTGCAGTGGCGGGGTGCATACGCCCGACGACCTGATTAAGTCGATTCTCGGTGGCGCCCATGCGGTGCAGATTGTCTCGGTGCTGCTTGAACATGGCCCCCGCACGATCCCAGTTCTCCTCGATGGCCTGACGAGTTGGATGACCGAACATGGCCACGAGGATCTCTCGACCATGCGCGGTGCGCTCAATCTGAAGCGTTGCCCGGATGCAGCTGCCCACGAACGCTCCAATTACATCAAGATTCTCCAAAGCTGGAAAATCTGAAGTCGGAGCCGGAGTTCGTCGAAAACCAAGGGCGCGGCCAAGCCGCGCCCTTTTTTGTGCCTGCACGCTGAAGGGGAAAAGCGTGCGAGTTGATTTGGGCCGGAGCGTGCAGGGGCGCCTCCGCTGCGGTCTCGGGGCAGTTCTCGCTTTGCTTTTCGGGTTCCGCTGTTCAATAACCGCAGGTCTTGAATCTCATCGATCGCTACCTTTTGCGCGAGTGGCTGAAAATGCTCGGTCTGGTGCTGGCCGCCACCCTCGGCTTGCTGCTCATGCAGGCGATGTTTGAGGATTTCCGTGACCTGCTGTCCAACGGCGCCCGGTTCACCGACGTGGTC
>JBILJE010000102.1:0-9505 GCA_044377395.1 Rariglobus sp.
CTGATGCTGGTGACCGCGCTCAATCCGTACATTGGGTACGATGCGGCTGCGTCGGTGGCCAAGGAGGCGCTGGTCACCGGCAAGACGTTGCGTGAGGTGGTGCTGGCTAAGGGGTTGATGTCTGCGCCAGCGCTCGATGCCGCGCTGGACCCGGCGCACATGCTGCGCCCGGGTGGCTGGTGAGGGGGGAGTGCTTGTGGGTGTTGACAGGCTGGCGGGTGAGTAGGGGAGGCGCATGGGCTTGTCATGGCGCTGGCATCCTTGAGCTCACGCTCAAGGCCACGGGGGGGGGGGGCCTGGGGTTTTGATGCAGCGATGGGTTCGGTTGTGGCCTTGAGCGTGAGCTCAAGGAACGGGGTTGCGGGGGATAATGGAGGGAGCGTGAGCTTTAGTTTTAATAATCGGGGGGGGCGCACCAAAGGGCGCTGGCATCCTTGAGCTCACGCTCAAGGCCACGGGGGGGGCCTTGGGGTTTTGATGCAGCGCTGGGTTCGGTTGTGGCCTTGAGCGTGAGCTCAAGGAACGGGGTTGCGGTGGATAATGGAGGGAGCGTGAGCTTTAGTTTTTATAATCGGGGGGCACACCAAAGGGCGCTGGCATCCTTGAGCTCACGCTCAAGGCCACGGGGGGCGGGTATCCTTGAGCTCACGCTGAAGGCCACGGGGGCGGGCCGTGCCACGCCCTTGGGCTCATGTCAGGGCGAGTCGATTTTTCGGGTGTAGATCGCCCAAAAGCGCTCCCAGTAATCCCCGTCATGCGGATCGAGCTTCGGGTATCCAGCAACAATCGCTCCGCCATAGGGCCAGTTTTTCCCTGCAGCGACCAACCCAGCGCGCGTTGGGTTTTCTGAAATATAGTGGCAGGCGGCCTGAAATGCTCCGCGTTTGCGCGCCTCTTCCCTTAGTACATGGTCGTGGGCCTGGGGTTGTAGCTGTCTCGGCTTGAGTGCGTGGCCGAGGTGCTCGCGCAAAAAGTGTGTGGCGCGGAGTTGGTCCGTGTTGGCGGTCAGGCCCAGGCCGACGAGGTGAAAGTGGTCGGGCATGAGCACGTAGGCAGGGCAGGCCAGCGCATAGCGGGCGCAGGTGTGGAGCAGGACTTCGCGAAACTGGTGGTGGAACGTGTCGGTCAGCCAACCCGTATGACGATGGTGTACGGTGTGGGTCCAAAACACCGCGGCGCGTCCGCGGTAGAACTCGGGTTGGAGGCGGGGGAGCCTAGCATGCGAGTTGGGGGCCACGCGGAGTAGTCCCTCGGCTCATGACACGGGTCACAAGCTATAAGGGCGCTCGGTTTACTGGGGTCTTGTCCTAATTGTGTAACCAGTTCGCCGTGGACTTGAGCGTGAGCTCAAGTATCGGGGTTGGGCAGGTCGGTGTTGATTGAAGAATCGCGTGGGGGCTTGGCTCGCCGGGGGCTCGCATCCTTGAGCTCACGCTCAAGGCCACGGGAGGCAGCGCCTCCCAATGCCGTCGAGGCGGTCCGCCCCCGCGCACTTCGTACCCTTAAGCTTTGGCTTTTTCGGCCGCAGCCGTCACGCCTCCGGGCAGGCAGGCTCCGCAGCCTTGGGCGAAGAAGTCGTTGCCCTTGGCGTCCACCAAAATGAACGCGGGGAAATCCACCACTTCGATCTTCCATACCGCTTCCATGCCGAGCTCAGGATACTCCAGAACTTCGACTTTTTTGATGTTCTCCTTGGCCAGAATCGCCGCCGGGCCACCGATGCTGCCAAGATAAAAACCGCCGTGCTTTTTGCATGCAGCGGTCACCGCGGGGCTGCGGTTGCCCTTGGCCAGCATCACCATTGAGCCGCCGAGCGACTGGAATAGGTCAACATAGCTGTCCATGCGGCCGGCTGTGGTCGGGCCGAAACTGCCGCTGGCATAACCCTTGGGCGTTTTGGCCGGACCGGCGTAGTAAACCGGGTGGTTTTTAAAGTAATCAGGCAGCCCCTGGCCGGCATCGACGCGCTCCTTGAGTTTGGCGTGGGCGATGTCGCGCGCCACCACCAGCGGGCCGTTGAGCAACACGCGGGTTGTCACCGGGTGTTTGCCCAATTCGGCGAGGATGGCGGACATCGGCTGGTTGAGGTCGATGCGCACCACCTTGTCGTCCTTGAGGGTGCGCTGGGCCGCTGGGATGAAGCGGCCCGGGTTGGTTTCTAGCTTTTCCAGCCAGATGCCGTCCTTGTTGATCTTGGCCTTGATGTTGCGGTCGGCTGAGCAGGAAACGCCCAAGCCCACGGGGCAACTCGCGCCGTGGCGGGGCAGGCGGATCACGCGCACGTCGAGGGCGAAATACTTGCCACCGAATTGCGCGCCAATGCCGCTTTGCTGGGCGATTTTGAGGACCAGTTTTTCGGTTTCAAGGCACCGGAACGCGCGGCCCTCGGTGTTGCCCGAGGTGGGCAGGTGATCGAGGTATTTGGCCGAGGCGAGTTTGACGGTTTTGAGGCAGGCTTCGGCGCTGGTGCCGCCGATGACAAGCGCGAGGTGGTAAGGCGGGCAGGCCGACGTGCCGAGGTAGGAGAGTTTGTCGGTGACGAACTTTTCGAGGCCCTTGGGGTTGAGCAGCGCCTTGGTTTCCTGGAACAGGAAGGTCTTGTTGGCCGAGCCGCCGCCCTTGGCGACGAAGAGGAATTTGTAGTCGGCGCCTTCGGTTGAGTAGAGGTCGATTTGAGCCGGCAGGTTGGTGCCGGTGTTAACCTCAGTGAACATGTCGAGCGGGGCGGTTTGCGAATAGCGCAGGTTTTCCTGGGTGTAGCACTCGTAGATGCCCTTGGAGATGAACTCGGCGTCGTTGGCGCCGGTCCAGACCTGCTGGCCCTTTTTGGCGACGACGGTGGCGGTGCCCGTGTCTTGGCAGAAGGGCAAAATTCCCTCGGCGGCGATCTCGGCGTTTTTGAGCAACGTGGTGGCGACGTAGCGGTCGTTGGCCGAGGCCTCGGGGTCGTCCAAAATGGCGGCGACCTGCGCGAGGTGCTTCGGCCGGAGTAAAAACGAGGTGTCGCGCATGGCCTGCTGGGCGACGAACGCCAGCACCTCAGGCTCGATTTTGAGGATCTCGCGACCCTCGAAGGTCGTGGTCGAGACGCCTTCTTTGGAGAGAAGGCGATATTCAGTGTCGTCGGGGCCGAGCGGGAACGGATCTTGGTAGGTAAACGCGGGCGTAGCCATGGCGACAATTAGCCATAGGCCGGGGGGCGGGGACGACGAAAAACAATCGCCTGCGTAAAAATTACCAAAAATTGCGCCGGTCGACGCCCGTGGTTTGGGGCTGCCACCGCTGGGCTTTACCACTCAATGCGTACCGGCGGCCCGTGCCTCTCGCAACCTCACTTGGCCGCGGTCGGCACCGTGCCGGCTTTGATCAGCACGAAGCTGTCGGGCTGCAGGTGCTTTTTAATCGCAACATTCACTTGCTCCACCGTGAGCTCGGTCAGCTTTTGCGGATATTCGTCGATCCAGCTCAGCGGATACCCGCGGTTAACGGTCGCCAGCAGCGTGCCGGCCATGCCGTCTGTCGTGGCCAGTCCCACTTGGAAACTGCCGGCCAGGTTGGTCTTGGTACGCGCCACTTCCTCGGCGGTCACGCCCTGCTCATACCAGGATTTTAACTCGCGGCGGGTCGCGGCGAGGCCTTTTTCCAACAACTCAGGTGAGAAATTCGCCGCAATACGCCAGTCGCCGTTGGTGTAGCTGTCGTTGGAAACGCGCGAGCTGATGCCGTAGGTGAGACCTTCCTGGTCGCGCACCGTGGCCATCAGTCGTCCGGTGAAACCGCTGCCCAAAATGGTCGTGGCAACGCGCAGGGGCAGCGCGTCGGGATCGGCGTGGCGCAGGCCGGTGGCTTGGCCAAAAATGACGCTGACGTTGGGCTTGTCGGCCATGAATACAGTCTGGTCGCGGTCAACGTCGAGGTGCGTAACGGTGCGCGGATAAGCGGGGCGTTTAACACCACCAGTCCAGCCGTCGAAGGCCTTGGCGACCTCGGCTTGCAGGCTGGCGGTGTCAACGTCGCCAACGGCAACCAACGTGAGGCCGGCTGGGCCGTAGTGTTTTTGGTGAAACTCGCGTAGCTCGGCGACGGTGGCGGTTTTGACTGCGGCCATGAAGGCAGCCGGTGCCGGCTCGTAGTTCGGGTGGCCGGGAGGATAAATGGCGGCTGCGAAGGCTTGGCCGGCGCGGTAATTGGTCTGCTCTAGTGAGCGCTGAACGCGGCCGGAGATTTGTTTCTGGAGTTTGATCAGATCCTCATCGTTGAAGGCAGGGGCGCGCAGTTGTTCGGCCAGCAGTCCGATCACCAAGGGGAAGTCTTTGCGCAGGCATTTGCCGCTAAAGGACACCATGGAGTCGTCGACACTGAAGGCCAGGGTGGCGCCGACCGCGTCGAGTTTTTGGGCGATCGCGAACTGGTCCTGTGCGGTGGTGCCTTTGTCCAACATGCCGCCGACCAACGTGGCGATGGCGAGGTTGCTTTCGGGGGCGAAGGAATCGCCGGCTGGCAAAGCGCCGCAGAAGGTGACCACGTCCTTGACGAGGGTTTTGTAGGCGATCACGTCGATGCCGGCCACCCGGGCGCGCACGGCCTGGTCGGCGACTCCGGCTTGCACGGCGGCGGCGAGCAGAAGGGAGGCGACGGTGGCAAGGATCAGGCGGCGGGCGGCGGACGGAAAACGGAGGCAGTTCATGGTGCGGGAAATGAGGTGGGGCGGGGCGGGCGGGCTGGTGGCGGGCTTTGATCGGCTCGGTAATCGTTCTCGTTCTCTTACTCTTACTCGTTCTCAACTCCGAATCGTTCGATTCGGTCCGATCCGAGTAGGCGTAAGAGTAGGAGAACGATTGCGGAGGTTTACGGGGTGATGATCTCCGGGGTGCTCAGCGGGATGAACCAGCCGGTGGTGCTTTGGTCTTCGTCGAGGTACTGGTTGGCCACACGTTTCACGTCGGCGGCGGTTACGTTGCGGATGGCTTCGTCGAGGGTGAGGTAGAGCGTCCACTCGCCGCTGGAAATGTACTCGTTGAGGTTGCTCGCAATGGCAAAGGCACCGTCGCGCGCGTAGGCCGAGGCTGCCATCAGTTGGCTAATCGCCGCTGCGACCTCGGCGTCGGTGACGCCGTCCATTTTCACCGTGTAAACTTCATCGAGTAGCGCGATCTCGGCGTCCTCGGGCTTCACATCGGGGGCGAGGCTGGCGTAAAGAGTGGTCAGCGCCGGATCGCGGAAAAAGCCGATGTCGGCATTCACGTTGGTGGTGAGGTTTTTGTCGGTGAGGCCGCGGTAAAGGCGGCTGTTTTTACCGTTGGTGAGGATGGAGCCGAGCACCTGGAGGGCGGGCATGTCGGGGTGGGTGGCCGCAGGTGTTTTGAAGGCGATTCCGACCACGCCGAGGCGTCCGGCGCGCTTGAGGGTGACGCGGCGCGGGCCGGTCTGGGCGGGCTCCTCGGTGACCACTTGCGGGATGGGGTGGGGGGCGCGCGGGATGGCGCCGTAGTGCTTTTTAACCAAGGCGAGGGCATCGGTTACGCCGATGTCGCCGATGAGCGTGGCGGTGGCGTTGTTGGGCCAGTAATAGGTGTTGTAGAACTCGCGTAGTTTTTCGATGGAGACTTTTTCGATGTCGCTGCGCCAGCCGATCGTGGGGTGGTGGTAGGGGTGGGCGATGTAGGCGACGGCGTTGATCTCCTTGTCGAGGGCCTGGATGGGGCTATTTTCGCCGATCTCGAACTCGTTGCGCACCACAGTCATCTCGGGCTGGCGGTCGGACTCGCGCAGCCAGAGGTTGCGCATGCGGTCGGACTCGATGGCGACGTAGGCGTCGAGGTGGGCCTTGCCGAGGTTGGCAAAATAGTTGGTGCGGTCGAGCCAGGTGGTGGCGTTGTAGGTGGCACCGACGCGTTCGAGTAACTGGTCGATGCTGTTACCCTTGGTGCGGTTAAAGTTTTCCGTACCCTTGAACATCAAATGCTCCAAGAGGTGAGTGGCGCCGGTGGTGCCGCTCACCTCGTTGCGTGAGCCGACGTGATAGGTGACCATAAACGTCACCACGGGGGCGGAGCGGTCGGGCAGCACGAGTACGCGAAGGCCGTTGGCGTCGAGGGTGTACTCGGAGATGCCGCCGAGGGTTTTGACGTAGGTGAAGCCGTCCACGTTCGCCGGTTCGGTTGGGGCGAGCGTGGAGTCCGCTGCGGGTGCAGAAGAGTCGCAGGAGGGACACGCTTCAACGCGCAGGGAGGCGGCGGGCAGGAGGGCCAGACAAAGCAGGAGGCGAAGGTTCATGCAAAAAAGCGGGGGACCACGAGATGCGGGATAAAATTAAAAAAACACCGTCAGGCAAGGTGATCGCGGGTGCGGGTGCAAGCGGGGAGGTTTCGGATTTGGTCTTTCATTGGCCCGTTCGGCCGCTACGGTCCCGCGCATGAGTAAACTGACGCAGACGGCAGCGGCCAAGGTGGTTAATTCGGAACGCACGCGCCTGGCCGAGGATGAAGCCCGCACGATGAACTGGAAGCGCTGGGGCCCCTATCTCGCCGAGCGCCAGTGGGGCACGGTGCGCGAGGATTATTCGCCCGACGGCGAGGCTTGGGGTTACTTCACCCACGAACACGCCTGCAGCCGCGCCTACCGCTGGGGCGAGGACGGCCTCATGGGTATCACCGACCGCGAGGGGCGGTTGTGTTTCTCGGTGGCGCTATGGAACGGCCGCGACGCGCTGCTCAAGGAGCGTCTCTTTGGTCTGTCCAACCCCGAGGGCAACCACGGTGAGGACGTGAAGGAGGAGTACTTTTACCTCGATGCCACGCCGACCCATTCCTACCTGAAGGGCCTTTATAAATATCCGCAGGCCGCCTTCCCCTACGCGCAGCTTCGCGAGGAAAACAAGCGCCGCAATCGCCTCCAGCGCGAGTTCGAGTTGGTCGACACCGGTGTGTTTAACCAGTCGCGTTATTTTGACGTGCAGTGCGAGTACGCCAAAAACGCGCCCGACGACATCCTCATCCGCATCACCGTGACCAATCGCGGCCCCGAGGCGGCAAGCGTCCACGTGTTACCCACGCTCTGGTACCGGAATTTCTGGTCCTGGGGCAGCAACCACGAGGGCTGCGAAGAGAAGCCGCAGCTCGCCGCCACCGGCGCGCAAACGGTTGCCTGCGAGCACGCGACTTTAGGCCGCTTTACCCTCCAGCAGGAGGACGCTGTTCCGCTGCTGTTCACCGAAAACGAAACCAACGCCCAGCGGTTGTTTAACTCCCCCAATGCCACGCCCTACGTGAAGGACGCGTTTCACGACTACGTGGTGCGCGGGAACACGGCGGCGGTTAACCCACTTCAACGCGGCACCAAATGCGCCGCGCACCACGTGGTCACGCTGGCCGCCGGCGAGGCGCGGGTATTCCGCCTTCGTCTGCACTCGGCCAAGCCCGCCCACGCTCCGGCCAAGGGCGCGGTTTTCGGCAAAAAATTCGACGCGGTATTCGACGCGCGCCTGGCCGAGACGGATGCGTTTTACGCCGACTTGTTGGCTGGCGTGAGCTCGGAGCAGGAGCGTGTCGTGGCCCGGCAGGCCTACGCCGGCTTGCTGTGGTCGAAACAGTTTTACCACTACGTCGTGAAAGAGTGGCTCGAAGGCGATTCGGCCATGCCGCCGCCTCCCGAAGAGCGCAAAAACGCCCGCAATGCCGAGTGGGCGCACCTGTTTAACCGCGACGTGCTCTCCATGCCCGACAAGTGGGAATACCCGTGGTTCGCCGCTTGGGATTTGGCGTTCCACATGATCCCGTTTGCCAAGCTCGACCCCGATTTTGCCAAGTACCAGCTCAACTTGCTGCTGCGCGAATGGTACATGAGCCCGAGCGGGCAGATTCCGGCCTACGAGTACAACTTCTCCGATGTGAACCCGCCGGTGCACGCCTGGGCCTGCTGGCGTGTGTACAAGATGACCGCACCGCGCGGGAAACGTGACCGCAAGTTCCTCGCCAGCGTTTTTCAAAAACTCCTGCTCAACTTCACCTGGTGGGTGAACCGCAAAGACCCGCACGGCAAAAACCTGTTCGCCGGCGGCTTCCTCGGCTTGGACAACATCGGGGTGTTCGACCGCTCCCGTCCGCTGCCCGCGGGCGGCACGCTCACCCAAGCCGACGGTACCGCCTGGATGGCCTTCTACTGCTCGACCATGCTGGCCATGGCGCTGGAGCTGGCCGACGGCGACCCGGCCTACGAGGACATCGCCTCGAAGTTCTTCGAACATTTCCTGATGATCGCCGACGCGATGAACCACCTCGGCGGCTCCGGCCTGTGGAACGAAGCCGACGGGTTTTATTACGACCAGTTGGTGCTGCCCGGCGGCCACACCGAACCCGTGCGCCTGCGCTCGATGGTCGGCTTGATCCCGCTCTTCGCCGTGGAGTTCATCGACCAGGACCGGCTCGATGCGCTCCCTGGTTTCGCCAAACGCACGCGCTGGTTTTTGAAAAACCGCCCCGAGCTGGCGCGGCAAATTTCCTACCTCGCCGCCGACGGCTGCGAAAGCAGTTTGCTCCTGCTGGCGATCCCGACGCGGGCGCGGCTGGAGCGGGTGCTCAAACTGGTGCTCGACGAGTCGGAGCTGCTCGCGCCCCACGGCGTGCGTTCGCTCTCGCGCCGTTACGCTGACCAGCCCTACGAAATGCACCTCGGCGGGGAATCTTATCGGGTTAACTACGTGCCGGGCGATTCCGGCACCTGGCTTTTCGGTGGTAACTCCAACTGGCGCGGGCCGATTTGGTTTCCGCTCAACTACCTGCTCATCGAGTCACTGGAACGTTACCACCGCTTCTATGGCGACACGATGAAGCTGGAGTTCCCCACCGGCAGCGGACGGCTGCTCAACCTCGCGGAAATCGCCGCCGAGCTCGGCCATCGACTGGTATCGTTGTTCACCCCGGATGCCGCTGGACGGCGCCCGGCGTTGGGCGATGACGCGCGTTTCAGCGGCGATCCGCATTGGAAGGAGCTCGTGTTATTCCATGAGTTTTTCCACGGCGACACGGGTGCTGGGTTGGGGGCCAACCATCAGACTGGCTGGACTGCGCTGGTGGCCCGTTTGATCGAGCAGTACCCGACGGAGCCGGTTTGAGGGAAACCAGCTGGAGGGCCGGCCGACTCGCCGGCTCTCCCGTCAATCGGTTGGTTACAGACGTTCGCGGTGATTAAAGCGTGAACATCGAAATGCCGTCTTAGGGAAAGTGAGAGACGGATTTTAGTAGAGAAGCGCGAGCCACGTTAGCGGGTTACCGTCTCGTGACTCTCTCTACTCAATATAACTCGTTCGTTCGGTTTTTTCGCAAAAAGTGTCCTCCGGGCGACAAACCACGGATAAGCCCGAAGGGGGCAGGCCGTGCTTTGTTGGTTGGAGCTGTTTGCAAGCCACCAAAACCAACAAAGCACGGCCTGACCCGAATGGCGCTTAGTTAGGCAGGGTAGCCCCAACGGGGCGTCTTACTCTAGCCTAGGGCAAAGCCCTAGGAAT
>JBILJE010000014.1:0-21043 GCA_044377395.1 Rariglobus sp.
CACGGCCTGACCCCATTTTCCAGCCCCCATTTTCCAGCCCCCCCCCCCCCCTACGGCGAGATGGCTCTATGGCACAGAAGTTAAGCATCGAGTATCCGAGAACAGTCGGGTGCATCGATCGGTTGGCTGGCACAGCAAATTTAGCTCGATGGAGCGGCCACCGCTAGCGGGTGCCTCCATCCATTGTAAAGTTCAAAAAATTAACAAAACACGGCCATCATTTTTTAATCCGCCACCGAGGTGATGATTCGGCTGGTTTTGGAGGTGCACGCGTGCGGTCAACCATCGGCGCAGTTGCCAACGGAAGAAAAAAACGCACCGTCCTCAGCATGAGCACCGTGATGGAAATCGAATCCGCCTTGGAAAAACTCCCGGTTGATGCGCAGCGGGAAGTGGCCGCGTGGCTGGAGTCGAAATTATGGCCGGAAACCCCAGCGATGCTTGCGGGCATCGACGAGGCTGAGCGCTCGCTATCGGAAGAGGGCGGCGTGCCTGTCGAGGAAGTCCGCAAGAACCTGAGCCAATGGATTACCGGGTAATCCTCTCGCGGCCCTCACTGCAAGATCTGAGCGAGATCGCCTGTTACATCGCCCGAGACAGCTCGGAGGCGGCCGAGCGTGTCGGCGGCGAGCTGGTGGCCTTGGCCGAGTCGCTTGCGATGCTGCCCAGGCGCGGTGGACAACTCCGCGCGCGTCCCGGCGTGCGACGGCTCGTGCATGAGCCGTTTCTTGTCACCTACCGTATCGACGAGACGCAACGAGTGGTTTACGTGTTACGCTTCTGGCACGCCAAGCGCAACCCGCAGAGTTGGCGTCCTGAGTGCTGAAAAGACCTACAAGGCCGTGCTTTGTTGGTTTCTGATTAGCGGACGATAACCCGAGGGGGGGCGTTCCTTGACACCGCCTCGCCGAGTAGCACTTTAGTGGCACATGAGAACCGAGCTCGTCACAACCCTGAAGCGAAAAGCTACGGAAATCATTACAGCGCTTCAGAATGATCATTCCCCTGTTTTGATTACGCAGCATGGCCGTCCAGCTGCATATTTGATAGATGTGGAGTCCTTTGAGGGTTTGCAGAAAAAAATATCCATACTCGAAGGAATAGCCCTTGGTGAGCAGGCGATCCGTGATGGCCGCACCTTAAGTAATGAGGATGCCAAATTACGTTTTGCGAAATGGCTCAGTTAATTTGGACGGAGCCTGCTGTTCGGCAGCTTGAGGCTATTGTTGATTACATCTCTCTGGATAAGCCGTTAGCTGCTAAACGGGTCGCTCAATTGGTTTTCGAGGCCACGGGAAATGTCGAGCGATTCAAATTGATTGGGCGTCCAATTCCTGAATTTCCGGCTTCGAATTATCGACAGCTTTGGATGAATCCGTGCTGGATTTATTATAGAATCACGGATGGCGATGTCTATATATTGCATGTCCGGCGTGCTGAATCGTTTTTCCGAATCGAAAACTTAGCCTGAATTCCGGAGTTCAAACCAACCACAGATTACACAGATTGCACAGATACAATCCCTTAGGCGGTAAACGAACTCAACTTGATCCCCTTTTTTCATCCCGTCTTTAAATTCGGTAACACTCTGTTTTCTGTGCTCATCTGAGAATTCCGTGGTTAAAACTTCGGCGTTCGGGCTTAGAGGAATGAAAACCACGGGGCCGAACCAAGTGCGCCGCGCTCCGTCCAGTCCCCGCGCCGGAAACTCCGCTACGGCTGCGCGTCGGGCGGCTCCTCCGTGTCCTGCCTCACACGCTAAAGCTCTCGCCGCACGAGCAGCTGGCTTTGGCGTTGGGGTTGGAAAACTTAAACCCGCCTGCAATCAGTTTGGTCGAAAAATCCAGCTCCGTGCCCTTCAGGTAGAGTGCGGTCTTCGCATCGACCAAAACCGCTACGTCAGCGCTGCGCACGCAGATGTCGCCCTTTTTGGGTTCTTTGACGAAGCGCAGTTTGTAGCTGAGGCCGTTGCAACCGCCGCCGCTGATCGCCACCCGCAGGTAGTCCCCCTGCTGTTCGCGGGCGATGAGCGCCCGTGTTTTCACGCCGGCCGCCTCGGTCAGGCGCACCAGGTTTTCGTTCCCCGCCCGCACGCCTTCCGGCAGCGCGTTCGCAGGCGCAGAAACGGCGTCAGCGGTGGCGGCGGCAGGGGCGAGTGGCGTGGCGGTGGATTCGGACATGGCGCGACTATCGCCCAAGCCGCCGCGTAATCAAGCGCCGCGCAACCGTCACCGCGTTGGCGAAACTGGTGCCGCTCGCCACGCCTTTGCCAGCAATGCCGTAAGCGGTGCCGTGGTCCGGACTGGTGCGCACAAAGGGCAGGCCGAGCGTCACGTTCACGGCCTCATCGAAATCCACGGTTTTGAGCGGGGCTAAACCTTGATCATGGTAAAGCGCCACCACCACGTCGAACTCACCTTTTAACTGCCGCGCGAACACCGTGTCGCCGGGTAACGTCCGCGACAGTCCGGGAAATTCGCCGCGTAACGTATCCAGAATCGGGTCGATCGTGGTGATCTCCTCCGAGCCGAGCAGGCCGTCTTCGCCGGCGTGGGGGTTGAGTCCACACACCGCGATGCGCGGCTGGGCCACGCCCTCGGCCCGCGCCAACGCGTCGGCCGCGCGCACCGTGCGCTCAAAGTGGGCGGGCGTCAGTTGCGTGGGCACGTCGCGCAGCGGCAGGTGCCAGCTGAGCAAGACCACGCGCAAACGCCCGCCGCAAAACGCCATGACCGGCTCCCCGCCCCAGCGCGCGGCGAAAAACTCGGTCTGTCCAGGAAATGGATACCCCACCGCCGCCAGACGCGCCTTGCTGACCGGCCCAGTGACCACGCCCGAAAATCGCCCGTCGCGGCACCCCGCCGCCGCCAGTTCCATCGCCGCCAAAGCCACTCGTGCGCCCGTGTCGTCGGGTGCGCCCAGGGTCGCTGTGTAGTCGGCGGGACCCACCGCGATTTTTTCAACGTCGGTCGGCAAGCTCGCCAGCCAGTGAGCGGGGCCGATCACGACCATGCCCGCCGTTTCGCTCGCATGCTCGACCAGCCACGCGGCGATGATCTCCGGCCCCACGCCGGCTGGGTCGCCGCAGATGAGCGCGAGCTTACTCATCGTTGTCTGAATTGATCGAGCGATCGGCGCGGGCGAAGCCGCGTTTACCACCCGCGAAAAACTCCAAAAAGCTCCGCGCCTCCGCCGTCTCGTAACCGCCGTTGGCCAGCGCCGTGGCGGCCAGCGTGCGGATGTTGCCCAGCCCGAAATATACCGCGCGGAAGGCCAGCTTGAGCTCACGGATCGCGGCGCGGGAAAAGCCCCGGCGTTTCAGGCCGACCAAGTTGAGCCCCGATACCTCGTCGCGCTCGGCATTGATGGTGAATGGCGCCAGGTCGCGCGAGATGCGTGACAGGCCGCTGATCATCGCACTCTCGCCGATGCGGCAAAACTGGTGGATGCCGGCGCCGCCGCCGATGAAGGTGAAACTGCCCACGTCGACATGCCCGGCGAGCATGACGTTGTTGGCCAGCACCACGTCGTCGCCCAGCGTGCAGTCGTGGCCAACATGGCTGTTGGCCATGAGGAAGCCGCGCTCGCCGATCACGGTGGATTTACCGGCATGAATGGCGCGGTTGAGGGTAACGTTTTCGCGGATCACCGTGTCGGCACCGACGCGCACAAAACTGGGGGTTGCGCGGTCAAACTTCAGGTATTGCGGATCGCCGCCGACCACCGCGCCCGGGTGCACGATCACGCGCTCGCCGAGCACGGCGTGGCGGGTGACGATGGCGCGGGCCATGATCTCGCAATCGGCGCCGATTTGAGCGCCGTTTTCAACGTGGGCGGTGGGGTGGATGAGCGTGGGCATTGGGCGTTGAGTATACTGGCGATGGTAAGGGCGCGAAAGAGACGTCGATAAGCTCGGCAACGCGGGCGTTAGACGGCGCCGACTTCGAGGAAGCTGGCCTCGGCCAAAGCCGGGTCGATGTCGCCCTGGGTGGCGGCCAGGCCGAGAGATTTGAGGACGACGAATCTCAGGGCGCCGGCGCGGACTTTTTTGTCGCGGGCCATGGCGGCCAACAGCGGGGCGAGGGGCAGCGGAGCGCGTAGGCGTACCGGCAGGGCGTGGGCCACCAGCACGGTTTCGATGCGGGCCACCTCGTCGGCACCGATGTAGCCAAGTTTTTGCGACAACCGCGCGGCCGCCGCCAGGCCGATCGCGACCGCTTCGCCGTGCAGGTAGTTGCCATAACCGGTGACCTGCTCGATGGCGTGGCCGAAGGTGTGGCCGAGATTGAGGAGTGCGCGGCCGCCGTCCTTGGCGGTTTCGTGTTCGTCGGCCTCGACGACACTGGCTTTGAGCGCGCAGCAGCGGCGGACGACCTCGCCGAGCTCGCCGCTGGTGACCGTGAGCGGGTGGGCTTCGAGCTGGGCGAAGAGTGAGGCGTCGCCCAACAGACCGGTTTTGATGACCTCGGCCATGCCGGCGGCGAACTCGCGCGGTGGCAGTGTGCCGAGCAGCCCAGTGCCGATGAACACCCCGCGCGGTTGGTGGAAGGCACCGACGAGATTTTTACCCGCTTTTAAATTGATACCGGTTTTGCCGCCCACCGAGCTATCGACCATGGACAGCAAGGTGGTGGGAACTTGGTAAAATGCGATGCCGCGCAGGTAGGAGGCGGCGGCAAAGCCGGCTAGGTCGCCGATGACGCCACCGCCGGCTGCAAAGAGGGCTCCACCTCGGTCGACGCGGTGGCCGGCGAGGAAATCGAGCACGCGCCCCAGTTGGGAGAGCGATTTGGTTTCCTCGCCCGGTTCGAGAACAAGCGTGGGGTGTGCGCCGAACATGGCGTGCAGGGCATCGGCCTGGCTCCGGGCGAGGTTGAGATCGGTAACGACGACGATCTTGCGACCGGCCGCGGCCAGTGCGTCGATTTGGGTGCGCACGGCGGCGGCTACGTCCTTGCCGAAGTGAATCGGGTAACTGCGTTCGCCGAGGTTAACTGTGAGGCTCTCTACCATGGGGGTGGGTTAAACGGGAGCGCGCGCCGAGGGTCAATCTTCGGCGCACGAGGCGATCATAACGTCAAAATAGGGCGAAAGACGTTCTGTTCGCTCCAAATGGTTCAGCCTATCCGGACAGGCCAAAAACAGGAGCAAACGAACAGCCTCTCGTCGGGTTAAGTGCATGGGGCGTAATTTTCTACCCCAGTTCCGAACTTGGACTGCTCCAAATGTGCCTGATGCACGCTATACGGCGTTTGCCCCACCCACTTACTGCAGGATCGCAGCCAGTTCGGCAAAGTACTCGTTCATCCAGGTCGTGAAGCAAAAGAAGTAAAGCAGACCGGCGATAGCCAGCATCGGACCGAAGGGAATCTGCACGCCCATCCCCAGTTCTGCGGCCTCGCCTTCAGCAGTTTCCGCTCGCGGGGCGACGGTCACTTTGTCGCCAAAGCATTTCTTCCAGGCCATCGCCAGGCCGATCCAGATTGTGCCGATCACCGCGCCGCCAAAAATCGCGAAGACGGCACCTTGCCAGCCAGTGAACGCACCGATTGCGCCAACGAATTTCACATCGCCGAAGCCCATCGCCTCCTTGCGCAGTAACGTCTCGGCAATTAGCGCAATCCACAGCACCAACCCCGAGCCGATCAGCAGGCCTTGCAGCGAGATAAAGCCGGAGTGCAGTGCTTTAACGGCAAACACACCGTCGTTCTGGCCATGCAGGGCGGGCACAAATACCGAAAGCACCACACCGACCACGCCAAGACCGATCGTGAAGGTGTCGGGGATGATCATGTGATCGAGGTCGATGAACAGCGCGCAGATCAGGCAGGCAACGAATAGCATTCCGCACAGCGCCTTGGCCGGTGGAAACATCAGCCAACTGGTGGCAAAAAGCGCGGCGGTGAGCAGCTCGACAAAGGCGTAGCGAAACGAATACGCGCGGCCGCAGCAGCGGGCTTTTCCGCGTAAGATAAACCAACTCAGCACCGGAATGTTGTCGCGCCACTGGATCGGCGTGCCGCAGGCGCAGTGCGAACCGGGCGTGACGATGGATTTGTCCAACGGCATCCGGTAAATAACGACGTTGAGAAAGCTGCCGATAAGCGCGCCAAACACACCGGCGGCGATGGGGAAAAATAGGGGGAAGGCAGCGGCGAACTCGGCGTAATCGAAAGTCATGCGAAAGGTTGGGACGGGAGCGAAAAAGCGGGCTGGGTGGGAGGCGGAGTTGCGTGGGCGGGCGGCGCAGGGCTCAGCGGGCGGCGAGTGCGGCGATGACGGCCGCATGCATGGCGGGAACGGGCACGGCGGCTTCACTCCAGATTTGCAGGGAGCGCGCGCCTTGGTGCACCAACATGGAAAGGCCGTTGGCGGTGGGCAGCCCAAGGGTGCGGGCTTGGGCGAGCAACGCGGTTTCGGGCGGATTGTAAATCATGTCGTACACCCCCGCCGGACGTGCGCGGGTGACCAGGGCGGCGAGATCGAGGGGCAATGGGTCGGTCGGCTTGAGCCCGGCGCTGGTGGCGTTGATGACGAGCGCGCCGGCGGGGGGCAGGGGTGCGTTGCCGGGACTACCTGCGCCAATCGCGTTGCCGTCCGCATCCAGCGCGGCCGGATCGAAGCCGTGGAGCGGTATGCCGTTGGCCAGCGGTGCGAGCTGGGCGAGGAGCGCGTCAAGGGTGGAGCGGGTGCGATTGGCAATCCACAGGCCGGCGCAACCGCGCTGGAGGCATTCGACGGCGGCCCCGCGTGCCGCGCCGCCTGCACCGAGCAGGATCACAGGCGTGCCGGCCAGCTCGACTCCTAGGTTTTCGCAGACGGCGGAGGCCATGCCGTAGCCGTCGGTGTTGTAGCCGTGCCAGCCGTGGGCGGTGCGACGCAGGGTGTTAACCGCGCCGATGGGGCGAGCCGCAGGGTCGAGCGAGGCGATGCGGTCGAACGCCAGGATCTTGTGCGGGAGGGTGAGGTTCAGGCCGAGAAACCCGCAGGCGTGGAGTTTTTCCAGGGCGAGGGGGAGGTCGTCGGGGGCGATGTCGAAGCGCACGTAACGCCACGAGGCAAAGCGCGGGTCGACTTGTGCCATGCTCGCGAGCGCGGCGTTGTGCATCTGCGGGCTCAGCGAATGCGTGATGGGGTGACCGAGCACGGCGAGCGTGGTGCCGGTTGAGCTCCATGAGTCCAGATCGGCGAGCGTGTAGATTGGATCGGGCATCTTCGATTACGTTTTGTTCAGCAGAGAGAACGTAAACGTGAATGAGAACGAGAACGATTATGCGCGGATCACGGCTGGGAGTGGCGCTCGTAGGCCGCCTCGAATTCTTCCACGAACCCGGCGAAGAGCGAGGCCCGCGCGGAATCGCCGGCGGCGGTGTAGTGGTTAACCAGATTGCGGCAACACCGGCAGAGCACCTCGCGCACCGGGGTGGGGGCGAGATCGGACATTTTGGGCGCACTCGCACCGGTTTTGATTAACTCAAAAACATCCGCCGTGGTGCGGAAGGCGCCCTGCTCAAAGGGGTCGATAAACAGCGGCGCGTCCTCCTGGTAGCAGCCAACCAAAAAGTGGCCAGGTAGGGCAATCGGTTCCAGGCCGAGGCCGAGGCGTTGGGCGACGAGCAGGTAGACCAGGCACAAGGAAATCGGGATGCCCTTGTGGCGCTCGAGCACCAGGGGCAGGAAGCTGTTGAGCGGGTCGGTGTAGTGCTCCACGTTGCCGCGAAACCCGTGTTCATGAAACAGCACGCGGTTAAGAATTCGGCATTTTTCGCGCACCGAAATCGGCTCTGCGATGAGCTCGCGGCAGCGGGCGGCGAGATCGTCGAGGCGTTGGCAACTCAGGCCCACGTCGAGGTCGGGCATCACGGTGCGAGCCAGCAGCAGCGAGCCGGTTTCCAGCTCGTAGTTGAGCGAGCGAATGAAGTCGCGAAACTCGCTGACAGGGTCGGTGAATTTGAGTTCGTCGAGATAGCTGCGGGCGTGGCTAGCGAGCAAGCGGCTGCCGCCACTGGCGAGGCTCTCAAGGAAGACGCGTGCGGGTTCTCCTTGGGCAGTGAAATGGGCGAGCAGGGCTTTGCGGACGGCGGGGCAGGGGTCGTCGAGCAACGCCAGCACTGCTTCGCGGGAGCCGAGGCTGAGGGGTGCGTTTTCCACAAGCAGATGCCAACGCTTCGGCCCACATCTGGCAATGGGTAAAGCCGACCGCCCTGCGCTCACGCGCAAGGCCACACAGAGACGGGGTCTGGTGGCCCTGAGCGTGAGCTCCGGGGCTGGATTCGCAAATACCGCGTAATCCCTGCGCTCACGCTCGCGCTCGGCCGTAGCATTTCGGCGTGCGGCGTTCCCCCTACTGCCTCACAGCTGCCTTGGCGCGCCAGCCTCAGGGCTTTCCGCAGCGGGTGGCGTGGAATGCCCCACGATTTTACGCAGCTTCTCCATCTCGGCCTGCGTCTCATGGACAATTTCCTCGACGCGTTCGGGGTCTAGGCCGACGGCTTTTAGCAAGGGCGGAGTGATGATCCAGCTGCCGTGTTCGACTTCAAGTCCGAGGCCCAAGCGGTCGGTGATCGCGTTGGCGATAGCCATGAGGGCCGTCGTCGGGTCGGTGTAGGGGCGTTTGCCTAGGCGGCGCAGCGCGGCGACCGCAGGTGGAGCGAAATTCCATAACTGTAAAACGCGCAGTGAAGCCTCCGCTGCGGTCATGCCGAAGACCTGGCGCTCCCATTTGGTGACGCTTGCCGGATCATCGAAGGGTTGGGGGTTAATCGGCAGCGCAGCTTTCTCCGCGAAGCGTTCCAGCACCAACCAACCGATGCCTCGCAGCAGCGCGATGGTGTAGCATTCGCCTTCCGGCAGTCCGGCGCGTGAAGCAAGCAGGCGCGCCGCCACAGCCGAGCTCACGCAGCAGTTCCAGAGCGCGTCGGAGTCGATCTTGTAGTGAGGCAAGCCAGGTGCGAAGAGCTGGCCTGCAACCATTACGCCGACGATCTGTGAGGTCTCTTGCGTGCCGATGTAGGCGATCGCTTCCGTGATCGCCACCACCGGCTCGCCGCGCAGGTAAAGCGGCGAGTTGGCCACACGGACGATGCGTGCCGCAAGGATGGGATCGAGCTGCACGGCGACGACGACGTCCTCGAGCGTGGTGCTGGGATTGGTCAGCAGGGCGCTTAACTGTGAAAAAATTGCCGGGGCGATTGGTAGCTCCAATGCAACTGATAGCCATTCGTCAGCGGGTAGACTGGGTAAGAACATGAGTTGAAAAGTGGGTGGTGGGCGTGGACAGAAGCGCGGAGACCTTACTGGCTTGAGTTATTGGTGCGAGCTTGGGTTTAGAGCGTGCTTATGGTCAAGGCCTTGCCGTTGATTTGGCCCGCCGAGATGGTTTTTTCGCCCAGCGGCGGTTCCGGCGTTACGTCGTTTTGGGTGAAAATAAAGTTTTTTGTGAAACTCTGTAACTCCGCTTGAAGGCCGTCGTCTAGTGGACTGTTTCGTATTAACACCCAATCCCAATACCCATGAAAAACCCCAGTAAGATACTTCTCGTTGTTTGCCTTCTTGCCTTTGGTTCAACCGCTCCCGTGCTTCGCGCTGAAGACGGTCCAGCCTCCGAGGGCAAAAAAGAGCGCCCCGAGGGCCAGAAAGAGCGCCCCAAGGGCAATCCTGGTGAGAAGCTGAAAAAAGAGCTCGGGCTCACCGACGCCCAGGCCGAGCAGATGAAGGCGATTCATCAAGCGTCGCGCGAACAGATGAAGGCGATTAAAGAGAATGAATCCCTGTCCAAGGAGGATAAGAAAGCGGCCATGATGAAACTCCATGAAGAGACCAAAGCCAAGGTGGACGCCGTACTCACCCCTGAGCAAAAGGCCAAAAGTGATAAAATGCGCGAAGGCATGAAGGAGCACATGAAGGACCGGCGCGACGGCAAGGACGGCCCTGGTGGCCCTGATGGCCCCGGTGGAAAAGGCGAAAAGCGTGAAAAGGGCGAAAAGGGTGAAAAGCACGGCAATCGGGGTGTGCAATAAGCCGCCGATCGCCCGCACTGGGTTAGGCTAGCCTCTTTGGCGGGTGCCAAAGGCCGACGACCGTCCCGCCCAAAAAACGCCGGAGCCCATTGTGGCCCGGCGTTTTTTCGTTTTCGACAACAGCCACGGCGCGCCCACGCTGCGCCCCATGGCTTTGACTTCTACTCGGGTGATCGTGATCGGCGGCGGCGCCGCAGGCTTTTTCGCGGCGATTGCCTGCGCCGAGGCCAACCCAGCCGTGCGCGTCGTGCTTTACGAGGCAACCGCCCACCCGCTGGCCAAGGTGCGCATCTCCGGCGGCGGTCGTTGCAACGTCACCCACGCCTGCCCCGAGCCACGGGACCTAGTGAAACGTTACCCGCGCGGCGGACGCGAGCTGCTCGGGCCGTTCAACCGTTTCGGCCCGCGCGAAACCATCGCCTGGTTCTCCAAGCGCGGCGTAGAACTTAAAACCGAAGCCGACGGGCGCATGTTTCCCGTGACCGACGACTCCGGTACCATCGTGGACTGCCTGCGCCGCACCGCCGATCAGGCCGGCGTGAAGGTTTTTACCACCATGGGCGTGCGCCGCATCGAGCGAGTCGAACCGTCCGAGGGCGAGGCGTCGGGCGCTCCCTTGGGCAAAGTTTTCCGCGTTGAATTTACCGACAACTCCGTGGGCGAGTTCGACCGCGTGCTTATCGCCACCGGCGGCACCAAGGGCTCAGCCGGCCAGCTCATCGCCGCCGAGCTCGGCCACACCATCGAAACCCCAGTGCCGTCTTTGTTCACCTTCCACATCGACGACGCGCGTATCCGCGGTTTGGAGGGCCTGAGTGTTCCCGCTGCCGCTACGTCGGTGCAGGGGACGCAACTCAAGGATTCCGGCGGGCTGCTCATTACGCACTGGGGCATGAGCGGGCCGGCCATCCTCAAGCTCTCGGCGTGGGGTGCGCGGCAACTCGCCGACTGCGGCTATCAATTTACTCTGTTTGTTTCCTGGGCCGAGGGACGCACGGTCGCGCAGACCATGGAGACGCTGGTGGCCGCCCGATTGGCTAACCTCAAAAAACAAATCGCCACGTGGAACCCGTTTGCACTGCCCGCGCGCCTGTGGGAGCGCCTGATCATCGCCGCCGGTCTCAAGCCGGAGACGGTCTGGACCTCGGTGTCGAACGCCTCGCTGCTGACGCTCGCCGGTCAGGTGGCGGCGGCCGCCTTTACCGTTGAAGGCAAGAGCCTCAATAAGGACGAGTTCGTGACGTGTGGCGGAGTGCAGTTGCGCGAAGTGGATTTCAAGACGATGGAAAGCCGCGTGTGCCCGGGACTGCATTTCGCCGGCGAGGTGCTTAACATCGACGGCATCACGGGCGGGTTTAACTTCCAAGCGGCGTGGACAACCGGCTGGCTGGCGGGTCAGGCAATGGCGGCAGACGCTTAACAACGGAAGGCTCCGCCCATGCTGCCCTCGTATTGGCAATTGTTGCTGCTGGTTCTGCCCGTTTTTATCCTCATCGCGCTCGGGGCGGTCATGCGTCGCCTGCGTTGGCTTTCGCCCGAGGCCGACGCCAGCCTGCTCAAGCTGGTCATGGGGTTTCTTTACCCGTGCCTGATTTTTGAGAACGTGTTGGGCAGTGCCGCGCTGCGCCAGCCGGGCAACCTGTTGTTCGCGCCCCTGATGGGTTTTGTCACCATCGCGATGGGCATTTACATCGGTTTTTACGTGGGCCGCCTGCTCGGACTCACCGTCGGCGAAGGCCTGCGCACCTTCGCGTTTTCTACCGGCATTTACAATTACGGTTACGTGGCGATTCCGCTAATGGTAGCCCTGTTTGGGGAAAGCAGCGTGGGCGTCTTACTGGTGTATAACGTCGGCTGCGAGGCGGCCATTTGGTCGGTGGGCATTCTCATGCTCGCGGGGCTTTCTTTGCGCGAAGGCTGGCGCAAGCTCATCAATGCCCCAGTGCTAGCGCTGCTGGCTGCAGTGCTGGGCAACCTGCTCGACCTCGGCCGATTCATGCCCTCCGTCGCCAGCAATGTAATACACGTGAGCGCGGCGTGTGCGGTGCCCATTGGCCTGCTGCTGATTGGGGCCACTTTGATGAAGTACCTGGAGCGCCCCCGTGAGCTGTTTGACCTGCGGGTCACCTTGGGGTCGAGCGTGCTGCGGCTCGGGGTACTGCCGTTGCTGTTTCTGGTCATGGCTAAATTCCTGCCGCTGCCCGATGATTTGAAGCGCGTGATGATCGTGCAGGCGGCTATGCCGGCCGGGGTCATGCCTCTGGTAATCGCGCAGCATTACGGCGGCCGCCCGCTCACCGCCGTGCAGATTGTCATCGGCACGACCGCGCTGGGGATTTTCCTCATTCCGATCTGGCTGCGCCTCGGACTGATGTGGATCGGGGTGTAGCGGGGGCTCACGGCGGGCGAACGGCCGGGATTTATACTCTTTAGCGTTTTACGGAATCCTTGAGCTCACGCTCAAGGCCACACGCTTCGCGAGCACACTCATCGTAAACACGCGCTTCGCGAGGACACTCCTTGTGGCCTTGAGCGTGAGCTCAGGGTGAGCCCGTCCAGCTGCACTCGCCGCTGAAGTAAGCGTTTGGGGCGCGGGGGAAGCTGCCGCGCCAGTAAGATCAGGCGCCGCTGTTTTGGCCCCGTGCCAGCGACTGGGTTGTTTTGGCGCTCAGTTCGAGGGTCTGCGTCGGGAAGGCGAAGGAAAGGCCGCGGGCTTGAACGGCGCGCATAATGGCCAGATTGATGCGCTGGCGAAGGCGCATGTGTTTGATGAAATCCGGGTCGCGCGCGACGTACACGATCCACACATCGATCGACGACGCACTGTAGTCGCGGAAATAAACGTGAAACGAATTTGGATCGATCTCGGCTTCGTTGAGCAGGATTTGGCGGAAATCTTCAACGATCGCCTCCATGTGTTCGGGCGAGGTGTCGTAGGTGAGGCCGATCACCTGTTCGACCCGGCGTTCGAGAAACCGTGCAAGGTTGGTGACCACCTCGGAGGCGACCATTTTGTTGGGCAGGACGATCAGGGATTTGTCCACGGCGCGCAGCTTGGTGGAACGTAGGCCGATGTCTTCGACCGTGCCGGTAAACGCGCCGATTTTAACAGTCTCACCGAGTTTAAACGGCTGGTCGATGGCGACCACCACGGAGCCGAACAAGTTGGCGATGGTGTCCTGGGCGGCGAGGGCGAAGGCCAAGCCGCCGATGCCCAAACCGGCGAGAAAAGCCTTCACGTTAGCGCCCAGGCTTTGGGCGATCATCAACACGCCCAGCACCACGAACAGCGTGACCAGCGCCTTTTTTATCCACGGCATAAAGGCCGCCACTCCGGCTTGGCGCGCCTGGGCGATTTCGGCCAAATGGTCGAGGAAGGCGTTGAGGGTGCGCAGGAGTGTCCAAAAAAAGCACACCGAGAAGGCGACCGTCATGGAGACCTTGAGGATGTCATCGCCTGCGGTGGGCAGTTTAAGGACCTTTATGGCGGCGAATAAACCGAGCAGAGCGATGAAGGTCGCAGCGGGCGACTCCAGTGCGGGAAACAGCTTGTCGTCAAAGGTGGTGGAGGTGCGCGACGCCAGTTTTTTAAGGAAGCCGAAGATCCATTGGGTTACCACGCGGCGCAGCAGGTAGAAAACGACGAGCAGGGTCGCCGCAATTGCGTAGTGCTGCCACGAGTTGCCGCTGCTGCGCACGTTAAAAAGCGCGAGAATGGCGTCCACCAATTGTTCGAGGTAATCGGTGGCGGGTGCAGCGTGGGGCCTGTAAGCAAGCGCTGCGGCGGCCTGGGTCGTAAGCTCGGCGGACGAGGCGGTGCCGGACTGCACGGCGGTGTCGGCATTGGCCGAGGGCGTGTTCTGGGCCCAGGCGGACGACAGGCTTAGGACGAGAAAAACAAAGGCGGCGCGCACGTGTTTCATGGGAAGCGCACATTTTTCCGGACGGCTTCGAGGGCTGTCAACTCCCTCGTCCTGCCTCTTGGGTGGTGTGGATAAGTAAGTCCTCAGGCTGCCCTGCACGACTCGCGGCGGTGGTTTAAGCATGGGGACCGGGCGGAATGGCAAGATTCATCAACCAACACCCCAAAGTGAAGGACCTGAACCATTGGCATGATGTATCCCTGTAACGGCGCGACCCCGTCTATCCAGTTGCCAGGAGGTGACGCCGTTGCGGTTAACGAACCGGGTGACGTCGAAAGAAGTGTCGGGGTCATGTTTAGGTTGCCATGTCAATTGGGCAACCCAGTCAGGCAATTCCACTAAATCACTGGTTTGGAGTGACTTAATTGGTGCGGGCAGAGGGAGTCGAACCCTCTTCTCATGCTTGGGAAGCACACATAATAGCCGGTATACTATGCCCGCGTCTAACCACTTGCGTTGGCTACCAAAGTCATCCCTCGCCCGGCCGCAATCACGAATATTCGCGCCGCGCATCCAACGCGCTCTTTAAGGTCACCGAATCCGCATACAGCACCCCGCCTCCACTCGGCAGACCGAACCCGATCCGCGTCACCTGAATCGGCGCTGCCTTGGCCAGGTGCTCGGTCAGGTAATGGCAGGTCGCCTCACCTTCCACGTCGTTGGACAGCGCCAAAATCAGTTCGCGCACCTCGCCCGCTTGGGCGCGGCCAAGCAGCGTCGCCAGGTTGAGCTCTCCCGGCCCCACGCCGTGGATCGGCGAGAGTTTGCCGTGCAACACATGGTAAACTCCGCGGTATGCCCCCGAGCGCTCCAGCGCCACCAGGTCGGGCACGTTTTCCACCACACAAACAATACGTTGGTCGCGCCGCTCGTCGTCGCAAATCGCACAGTGCTCGGCTTCCGCCAAGTTTCCGCAGCGCTGGCAGCGGCGCACACTGCGGGCCGCTTCTTCCAAAGCCTGGATTAACACCGGCAGCGCCTCGGGTTTGCCCACCAGTAGGTGCAGCGCGATGCGCTCCGCCGAGCGGTAACCCACGCCGGGTAACTGCTTGAGCTGCTGTTGGAGTCGTTCGAAGGCGGGAGTCATAAAAAAAGCCGGGCGCGGGGGCGCCCGGCACGCAGCATTTCCGCTTAGAACATACCGGGCATCTGGAAGGCCGAGGTGACCTTCTGCATCTCCGCGTCGTTGTAGTCCTTGGCCTGCTTGGCGGCATCTTGGATGGCGGCCAGCAGGGTGTCGGCGATCAGCTTGGAGTCCTCTTTGAGGAACTCGGGGTCCAGGGCCAGCGCGAGGAATTTGCCCGCGCCGTTGATCTTCACTTTGACGGCGCCACCGCCCGCGGTGACATCGATTTCCTTGGTTCCGAGCTGAGTCTGGATCGACTCGATGGAACGCTGCATTTTCTGGGCTTGTTTGAGGAGTTTGCCTACGCCGGCCATGGTAAAGAAGGGTTGTTGGTTAAACGCTGCGGGTTGAGAAAGGGCTAGTGCCTAGCAAGCGGGGCAAGTCTTCAAGCCCCAAGTAATCTAAGGTGTGCTAAAAACTGCTCAGCGGGCCGCCCGTGTGCGCGAAATTAGCCGCCATTTTTGCTCACCACCGCCGCTTCAATCGGGTCGTACCAATCGGTCACTCATTCACTTCGTTTGCCTACTAATAGGTTAACGTATATTGTTGTTGATCAGTTTTATGGGGACTTGGTTTGCGGTCGAAAAACCATGGGCTAGGTGTTCGCCTGGGCGATCGAAAAAGTGAATTTTTTGTTAAAGTCCAAAGGCGGTGGTCCGATGGTATTAGGGTCGGTGGAATTGGCCCAGTAATTGCAGTACTCCACGCCTCACATGAAAACCTCGATCGCCAACAAATCGAAGCCCCAGTCGCCCAATCCCATTTCAGTTGGTCTGAGTTGCTGGCTGTGGGAGCGTGAGCGCGTGCGCCGGATCGTTCGTCTGGGGGAAAAGTGGGGCGTGAATTTGAGGTTAACTCAGCAAGTCCACGGCCTGCGCCGCGACATCCGGTGTCAGGTCACTGGACCAAACGTGGACCGCTTCATCGGTGAATTCGCCCGCCGTTGCTAGCAGTGGCTGTCTACGATCTGCGCATGGAACGGGTTCTGGTTCCTCGGCCCGATTCCCCGTGGGTAGCACAGTAGAAACGCCCGAGCGTCAAAGGGCATAGGCGAGTCGATACGGAGCGCTAAAAAACGCGGCGCAGTGCCCGTTTCGCCGCGTGAATCGTTCCCGATCGCACCTGATCCAGCCGGTTCAGGCCGCGCTGAGTCGGAAGCCGCCTTTAAAACAGCCCAATTTAGGAGATTTTCTGATTTGCGCTTAAGCTGGATGGGGTTTGCGCCGAATACAGAGGGACTCCCCGCTTCATGGGTTGCGGTCCGCATTCTCCCCCTACCTTTATTTCGTTATGTCTGACCGCGCTCCCCTCACCCCAGAACTCCTCGATCGGGCCGTTCGGCAGGCGTTTGAGCACGTGTTCCCCATTCTCGTCAAAACCAATGCCCGCTTCATCGACAGCGCGCCGCAAATCGACGCCAGCATTTTGGGCGATGGCGGACTGGTGATGGGTTGCGTGGGCTTTCTCGGTGATATCGATGGGTTTATCCATCTTCGCTTATCGGACGAGTTCTCCCAGGTGATCGCGGGTCTCATACTTGGCATGACCCCCGACGAGATCAAAGCGGAGGGTTTTGAGCTGGTTAAGGACAGTCTGGGCGAACTGACCAACATGTCCGTGGGCAATTTCAAAAACGGGCTGTGTGACTTGGGATATCCCTGTAAATTGACGCTACCGACTATCGTTCGAGGCACGCATCTGGTGGTACCGAACGCTAAGGGGGCGACGCGGCGAGTTTATCATTTTGAAATCGCAGGGCACCCGCTGCTCGCCGATTTACAGCTCAAGGTGGATTGAGCGCGAGGGGGGGCGTCGTAGCGCAGACTTCCAGTCTGCCTGCCCGCTCGAAGCAGACTGGAAGTCTGCGCTACTTTTTGAGGCGTATAACGCCCTAACCGCGGCGCTTGGCGGCGGGCAGGGTGGCGAGCAACACCTTGACGGGGGCGGAGGTTTTCCCGCGCAACCACGCCACCATGAGCTGCCACTTCGCGCCGGTGTCGCTGAGAGGCCGAAACACCACCCCAGGCACCGGGCGTTGGGCCGCATAATCGGGCAACAGGAGCACCGCGCCCTCGGTCACCACCAAAGCCAAGGCGTGCGTCAGGCTGTCGGCATCTTGTACGAAGCGCGCCCGGAACCCCGCGCGTTTGCACAACCGGGCAACCCACGGGTTGTGTCCAGGCAGATCGCCGTCGTGCGCACCCACAAAAACGTCCTGGCGCAACTCCCCCAGTTTCACGCTTTCTGCGGCAGCTAGCTTATGGTCGGCGGGAATCGCCACCATCACCGGCAGCACCGCGAGCGTTCGCACATAAAACTCCTTGGATTGCAGCCCGCTTTCCTGGCCGATCAGGCCCACGTCGATATCGCCCTTGCGCAGTGCCGCGATCTGCTCGCCCGGCGAAAGATCCAGCATGCGCACCTTCACCTCGGGGTGGGTTTGGCGCAGGGCGACCAACGCCGGGTTAAGGTAATCGGAGGCCGCCGAAAGCAGATAACCGATGCGCAACTCCTCGCTTTGCCCACGCGCTCGCCGGCGCACCTCGCCCAGCACGGTGTCAAACGAGGCCAGCACCGGTTGCATGCCATCAAAGAGCGCATGCCCGGTGGCACTGAGCGTCACTCCGCCCGGCCCGCGTTCCAGCAGGGCCCCGCCGATTTCTTGCTCCAGCGCCTGCAGCTGGCGGCTGAGCGTCGATTGGGAAACATGCAGGCGTTCGGCCGCCTGACTGAGGCTGCCGTGTTCGACGATGGTGAAAAAGGAACGCAGGAGGGTGAGGTTCACGTTGCCTTCCACGCTATGCGCAAAACGCATGGGCGCAATCCGTTCCTTGCACTAGCGGTAAAGCGACCGGTGGGTTATGGTCTGGGCCATGCGTTTTAACTTCTCCATCGCCTCCTCCCTTCGTTTGCCAGTCGTGTTTGCAGCGTGCGCGCTGCTAACCTCTACCGCTGCTCACGCTGCGCCCCAAACCTTCGACTTCAAAGACCCGAAGGGCGTGAACAACATACAGTTCAACCTCGACGCCCCGCTCGAAGCCATCACTGGCACCGCCAATGGGGTGAGCGGCAGCGTGAGTTTTGATCCCGATGCGCCCGCCGCTACCACCGGCCGCATCGTGCTGGACGCCAAGTCGCTTACCGTGGGTAACTCGAAGATGCTCGAACACCTTCAGGGGGCCAAGTGGCTCGATGTGGCC
Source organism: Rariglobus sp. (assembly GCA_044377395.1). Classification (GTDB taxonomy): domain Bacteria; phylum Verrucomicrobiota; class Verrucomicrobiia; order Opitutales; family Opitutaceae; genus Rariglobus. The sequence goes on from JBILJE010000014.1 coordinate 18,269, forward strand.
CAGTACCCGACCATCGTTTTCGAGGCCTCCAAGCTATCCAACGTCCGCACTCAGGGCGCGCAGATCCTCGCCGACCTCACCGGTAAACTCACGCTCAAGGGCATCACCAAGGAGCTGACCGTGCCGGTCGCCTTCACCTACTTGGCGGACAAGCTCGGTGCGCGTCTCAACGACGAGAAGATCAAGGGCGACCTACTGGTGTTGCGCTCCACGTTCGTGATCAACCGCAGCGAGTTTAACATCATGGCTGGGCAGGCCACCGAAAAGGTGTCCGAGAGCATCCAGCTCTCCCTGGCCATCGCCGGTGCCGCACCGCGCAAGTGAGCGTCATTATCGTTCAAGTGAGGCTTAAGGCATCCTTGAGCTCACGCTCAAGGCTACACGCTTCGCTAACACAGTCCTCGTGGCCTTGAGCGTGAGCTCAGGGTGTTGACCAAAAGGTGTCCGCGCCCCAGAAGCCAGGTTAGTTAAGCACATCTTGAACCCGCCTTAGTATGAGCGTCGTGTAAGAGCGAACCAGCAGGCGAACGAGTAGGGGTAAGAGAACGATTTGATCCGCCACGCCGCTCTGCCTCCTACGCTTCCTCGTTCTCCTACTCCTACTCTTACTTGTTCTTCTGCTTATTCCGTTTTCCCCCCTCCGTCTCTCTCCCCGCCCCTGCGCCCATGTTTCCCACCGGCCTGCACCACCTCACCGCCATTGCCAGTGACCCGCAGGCCAACGTGGATTTCTACGCCGGCCTGCTCGGGTTGAGGATGGTCAAACGCACGGTCAACTTCGACGACCCCGGTGCCTACCACCTTTACTACGGCGATGAACGCGGCACGCCGGGCAGCATCGTTACGTTTTTCTACTGGCCCGGTTATGAGGCCCGCGGCCGCGTAGGCTCGGGTCAGTCGACCGCCCTCGTTTTTTCAATACCGGCCGCTTCGCTGGATTTCTGGCAGGCGCGGCTCCAGCGCCATGGGGTTGCCGCAACCCGCCGCAGCCGTTTTGGCGAAGAGCTCGTCGCCTTCGTCGATCCCGATGGCATTCCCGTCGAACTGGTCGCGGTGGTGGCCGACGCCCGCGCGGGTTGGTTGGGGCATCCCGACATCCCCGCTGCCCACGCCTTGCGCGGCCTGCACACCGCTGAAGTGACGGTGCGCGTTGCCGCACCGACGGTGGCGTTGCTCACGGGACCGATGGGCTACCAGCGGGTTTGCCATGAAGGTAACCGTACCCGGTTCGCCGCGGCGGCAGCAGCCGGTTCGGCCGGTGTGTCAGGGCAGTTTATCGACGTGATTGCCGATCCCGCTGCCGAGCCCGGTATTGGCGGCGCGGGCACGGTTCACCACCTGGCCTGGAGCGTGCCCGATGACGCCGCCGAACTTGGGATGCAGAAGCGACTGCAGCAGGCCGGTTATGCGGTATCGGACGTGCGCGACCGGACCTATTTTCATTCGATTTATTACCGTGAGCCCGGCGGCGTGCTCTTTGAAATCGCCACGGCCACGCCCGGTTTTGCGATTGATGAACCGGTGCCGAGCCTTGGCTCCACGCTCAAGTTACCCGGACCGTTGGAACGCGCACGTCGCGAGATTGAACGCCACCTGCCCGCGCTCGCCCCCGAGCGTCGCTACGCCTGAGGCCAATTCCGCGCACCTTTAGGAGGAAGCGCATGGGTGAAATGAAAAAAGCCTAACCCATTGGGTTAGGCTTTTTCTCGGAAGGCGTCCGGCTGGTCTAAGCGCCGGCCGGGCGCAGTTCGTAAGATTACAGTTTCCAAGTGACCCCGGCGGAAACCAAGGTGTGTTCAAAGGCGGCTTGGTCGCTGAAGGTTTCGGTCACGTTGGTGCGGATGTTTTTGGCGAATTCTTGCGTCACCGAGAGCGTCCAGGCGAGCGTGGCGCTGGAGTTCCAGGTGAGGCCGGCTATGCCCGTATAGAGCACGTCGCTGCGATCGGTGGTGCCATCGTAGTTTAACTTGGCCACTCGTCCGGTCAGCGTGGTGGTCCACTGTTTGCTGACGACGTGTTTCCAGCCCAGTTGGTAGGACGAGGCGAGGATGCTCGCGGGGCTGGTGCCGGAGACGGTGCGGCCCATGCTGGTTTTGAGCTGGAGCTCGTCGTTTGCGGCGGCCTTCCACGTGGCGGTTACGTCCTGATAGAGCCCCTCGAGGTTCTTGTCGGCACCGCGATAAGACGACGTGTACTCATTCACGTTCCAACCGAGCTGGGCGGCCAATTTGAGGTTGGACGTGACTTTACCGTCCACACCGGCGAGGAAGCGGTTGTACTGGCTGGTGGCGTTGGCGTTGGGCGCGGCCGGAAAGGAGAACGTCCCGCCATCCGTGTCCTGGTAAAAATAGCCGCGGCGGTAACCGAGGTAGTACTCAGGGCCGTCTTTTGTGAAGGCCCGGCCGAAGTCGGCACCGCCGTTGAGGTCATAGCGGTCGCGGTAGTTTTCGGCTCCGGCATCGGGCAAGGCGTGAGTCTGCATGTCCCAGTACTGGAGTTTGCCCACGCCGCGCACGAAATTCTGGCCGATGTCGTAGCGCACGGCCAGGTCAGTTTTGTTTTGCATCTGGTCGCGGCGCTCACGCGGGGCCGGGGAGCTGAAAGTACTTCTTCCGGTCATAGGCCCATAAATGCTGCCCTGATCCTCGCCCTGTACTTGGGCGAATTCGGTAGCGGCAGCCACGCTGAGCGCATCGAAGCTGCGCTTATAGCCGGCGGCGAGCTGGTGCTTCACGTTGTCCTCGTCGCTGGCGTTCCAGAACCGGGATCCGGTGG
>JBILJE010000131.1:0-8206 GCA_044377395.1 Rariglobus sp.
GGCGGTGGGCAGTTCGACGGTCACCGACTCGACCGGATCGCCGCCGTTGGTCACCAGCGTGACCGGGGTAAACGTCTGCCAGGCTTTAAGGTCGGTGGAAAACTCGTGAACATAACTCAGGCCGCTGCTCGCCTGCTTGCGGCGGCTGTAGCTGATCTTGCCGAGGGTGGGCAGCCCGGCGGTGTCGATGCGGAGGTCCCTGCCGCCGGCCGCCGCCGTCGGATTTAGGCCGAAGGCGTAGTTGAAGAAGTTGGTCTGTCCTTCCACGGTGTTTACGTCGGCTGCGGCCCCGGTGATCGCGTTGGCCGCGCACCAGAGGTCGAAATGGCTGATCGTGAAGACCATGCTGTTGCCGACGACCTTCAGCTTGCCGGCCGGGCCGGAGATTGGCACGGACCCAAGCGAGCCGGTGATGCCTCCCGTCGCCACCACCAGGGTATAGGAGCCCGGCGTGACGTTGGTGGGAACCTTCAGTTCCACCACGTTCCCCGCGGTCAGGGCCAGGTTCCCGCTGAGGCGGAGGGCCTGTTGGCCGGCCGGCGTGGTCGCGACGTCCAGCAGCAGGCGAGCGCTGCTGGCGACGGTGACGCTGCCGCCGATGCTGCCTTTGCCGGTCAACGTGGCTCCGGAGGCGACGGTGACGGCGGTGTTGCCGAGGGAGTCCTCGATGGCGAGGGTGCCGCCGTTCACGCGGGTGGCGCCGGTGTAATTCGAGGGCGCGTTGTTGATCGTCACCCGGCCGGTGCCGGTCTTGATGAGGCCTCCAGCGCCACCGATCCGGCCAGGCAGTTCGAAATTCCCGCTGCCGCCGAGAGTCAGCGTGTGCGCGCCGAGATCGAGGTTGGGCGAGGTGTCGCTGGCGATTTTAAACAGGCCGGCGCTGTTGTTGGTCCACGCCTGGGAAGCGGAGAGGATCAGCCGGATTTTTTTATTGGTGGTGTTGCTTTCGGCAAGCTGAAGACCGCCTGCGCCCGCCTTCAGGTCGATCCCGCCCGCGCCCACGGTGAGGATGCGGTCGGCGACGCCGTCGGTGAAGAGGCGGGTGGCGCCCGAATTGATCACCTCGATCCCCTCGACCGTCACGTTGCCGGAGAGCGTGACCGTGGTGGAGCTGTTCAGCACCGTGGTGTTGAAGACGGCGATCTGGCCGGTGGAGGGGGAGGAGGCGGGGTCGCCGCCGGTGCCATTGCGCTGGGTGTTCCAGTTGGCGAGGGTGCTCCAGAGGGTGTTCGTGCCGCCGCCGCCATCCCAAGCGCGCGCATTGGTCGGGGTTTCGGTGGCATACAGGCCGGCGGTGGTAAACACTTTATCCAATTCCGCCGCCCAGACTTTATAGCCGTCCGCGTTGGGGTGGAGGCCGTCCGCGTAGAGACCGCCGTAGCCGCCGGGATTCTTCGTGAAGCGGTCATTGACGTCGCAGATCCAGACGGAGGGCATGCCCGCAAGCGCCGTCTTCAGCTGGGTGTTCATGGAATCCACGCGGTTGTCTCCTTTAGGCATGACGGTGCTCACGATGATGGGCAGGTCGGCCCGGTGGGCGCGCAGGGCCTGGATGATGGCTTTGACATTATTGACCGCGATGGTGGCGATCGCGGCGGGGTTCGGCCCGTAGAAGGTAATGTCGTTGGTGCCGATGAGCAGGCTGACGGCCTTGGGGTTGACCGCGATGACATCCTGGATGCGGGTGAGCACGCCGCGCGACATGTCGCCGCTGATACCCATGTTGAGGACCTTCCCATTAAACTTGGGCAAATCGGTGGAGAGACTGGACCAGCCTTCGGTGATGGAATCGCCGATGAAAACGACCTTTCCCTGATTGATTGGTGCATCTTTCACCCATTGGGCGCGTTTAGTTTCCCAATTCCCAAAAAACTGGTCGAAGCTGGTGACCGGACCGGCGAATTCGGAGCCGGCGCACTGGTTCCAAGGGGGCAAAGCTTTCTTACCTTTTTCAACCGCGGTCTCATACGCGTCGCCCTTCAAGTTCGCGTCCCTGGCCTGTTTCGTAGCCGCGGCCGTGGCCGCTTCCGCGAACGAGACCTCGGCGCTGTTGCGGACCTGGGCAAAGAGCCAAGCCGTGAGGTAGGGCTGCGCGGGAGGCAGGGGCGGGGCGGGCGTTTTGTATCCGCAGAAAAACTCATATCCCGAGTCCGTCCTCACTCCATTGTACTCGCTATAAACGATGGATTTGCCGGCCGCTTTCAGCGCATCGACCATGTCGCGGGTGCGCTGCACCGGGACGAGGGAGTTGTTAAACCAACTGTGCCCCGCCCAGATTGGCGGCAGGGAGGTGACGACGCTGGCGATCTTGGCGGGGTCTCCGCCGCCGAGCACCGGGACGGCGGCGGCCCAGCGATTGCCATCGCGTTGCAACAGGTCCCAGACGGCGTAGCCGCCCTGGTTGAAGCCCATGAGGTAGAGCCGGTTGTCGTCGATCGGGAGCGTACTGAGCTGAAGCGCAGTGAGCGCCTCTTGCAGCAGCCGCATCTCGGTGGTTGGGGTGGTCTGGAACGGGCTGTTCCCGGTGGTCACAAACGCGCTCCACTCCCTGCCCTGCGGGCAAATCGGAACGAGGATGTGACACGCGCGGCTGGTCTGTTCGGCGACCAAACGGGCGGCGGCGAGGTTCAGCATCGGCTTGCCCGCGGTGTCTTTGCCGGGCAGCACCACCACGAGCGGATAACCGGAGGAGGGCGGCGTGCCGCCGCTCGGGGAGAAGAGCCGGTAGCCGAGTGAAAGCCCGTCGGCGGTGGTGTAGGTTTGCTCCGTGAAGCCGGCCGGAAGGGTGTACTTCCAGTTCAAGCTGTTGGACGATTCTGTGGGCAAGACCTGCAAGGTGCCCACTTGGGAGGTGGCGGTGGCGCCGCCGCTGGTCACGTGCACCTGGTAACGGTCGCCATGATTCGCAAGGGCCGCCGTCACCGTGAGGCTCGACACGTTGCCCGTCACTGGGGCAAAGGTGGTGCTGCCCGCGGGAGCCCGCTCCCATCGGAAGGAGGGCTCCGTCGCGCCGGAAATGGCCACGCTGAAGGTGGCCGTTTGGCCAACCCCTACCACGGCGTCCACCACGTTGCGGGTGAAGCGGACGGTGCTGGACGGCACCCAGGTCGCATACAGGGTGGTGGGAGCGGTGATCGTGAAGGTGGCGGTACCATTGGCGAGGTAGTGGGTGCCGCTGCCGTCGGGACGGGTGTTCCACCCGGTGAAGGTGTAGCCCGACTTGGCCAGATTACCGCTGTTGGCGCGCAGCGTCACCGTGGCGCGGTTGGTGTAGACGGTCGCGTCGGAGGGGGTGGTGCCGGAGGAGTGGCCGTTGGCGTCGTAGCGCACGGTGGGAGCGTTGATCGCGTTGATCAGCGGCTTGAGTGCGGCTGCCCAGACTTGGTAGCCGGCATCTAAGAGATGCACCCCGTCACTCAACTGTGGGTTGGTGGAGAGGGGTTTGAAGTATGAGGGGTTGCCCAGGCCGGGGGGCGGGAGGTTAAGTTGATCCCAAATATCAAGCTGATACACCAAGGGGTCGGTGGCGGCGAGGTTACGCGCATTGAGCGCAGCACGGGTCGCTTTCAGCTTGTCGTATTGGGGTCCCAGCGTGGGGAAGACGTTGACCAGGATGATCGGGGTGGTGGGAAACTTGGAGCGCAGATTACGCACGCACCATACGATCCCGTTGACCGCGTCTTCGATTCCGTAATTGGCAGCATAGTTCACACTGCTGGGGTCGGTTTCGGCAAAGAACATGTTGTTGTGCCCGATCTGAAGGACCACGGCCTTGGGATTAATGGTTCCGACGAGATTGGCGTGGTCGAGTCGCCAGAGCACATTGTAGGTTTTGTCGCCGCCGATGCCGAGATTGACGAAGGGAGTCGTTCCGAAGTTAGCCGTCCAGGCCGGGGTAATCGTTGGCATCTGACCGCCGCCCCATTGGGACGTGATGCTGTCGCCGACCAGAAGGATTTCCGCATTCCGGGTGTTCAGGACCTTGTCGACCTGAGCGGCATGCGTATCGAGCCACTTCGCCTTCTCTGCGGGGGTGTCTCCGCCCCAGTTTCCGGCCACGGGGGTGACCGGAAAGAATTCCATTTTCTGGGGAGCGTTGGGGCCGGCTTCCTTACCCGGGCGACGAACCGCTTCATCCTTGAGCACCACGTAATCGCGCGCCGCCTGGCTGAGCGGCCAGCCGGTCAGCTGCGGATCCATCTTGAGCTGGTTGTAGGGCTCGTAGGGGTAGCGGAACGCGCCGTATTGGGCGTAAAGGGTGAGGTTGGCGGTGATCCGGACGCGGTCGCCGGGGAAGTAGCGGGTGCCGGTGCCGTCCGCGGCGGTGTTCCAGCCGAGGAAGGGAGCGCCCGTTTTCACCAGGTTCGCCTTGTCGGCGATGATGACCAGATCGTTGATCGGGCGCGGGCTCGCGTAGTCGACCGGCGCGGTGCCAGTGGTCGGGCCGTTGCCTTGATAGACTACCGAGTAACGTTGGGCCGAGGGGGTCCACTTCGCATACAGCGTGGTGGCTTGGGCGATCGCAAAGGTGGCGCCGGCGGCGTAGGAGGTGCCGGAGCCATTGGCGGTGGTGTTCCACCCGCCGAAGGTGTGGCCGGAGCGGCTGAGGGTGGGGGCGCTGGCCACGGTGACGGTCGTAGCAGGAATGTAGGGGCTGCCGGCATCCACGGGGATGCTGCCGGTGCTGTGCCCGTTGCCGTCGTAGGTCAGAGGGTATTTCGTTCCGGTGTAGTTCCACTGGGCGTAGAGCGCCAGATTGCGGTTGATCACGACCTTCTGGCCCGGGGCGTAGGCGGTGCCGGTGCCAGCGGCGGCGCTGTTCCAGCCGGTGAAGTTGAAGTTCGCGCCCCGGGTCAGGTTGCCCGTATTGCCGGAGAGGGTGGCGGTGGCGCCGGTGGCGTAGGGGCTGCTCGCATCGACCGGAATGGTGCCGCCGGTGTGCCCGTTGCCCGCATAGGTGAGGGAGTAGCCGGAAGGCTGGTCGAAGCGCACGTTATCGAGGTAAAAGACGGGCTGGGCACCGCCGGTGGTGCTGCGAAACCAGAGGGCCGTCACATCGGTCGCGCCTTCGGCACCGAGCTCGCTGAGCGGAATCGTGTGCTGGGTCCAGGTGTTGGCGGCGGGGGCCGGGATGGCCCAGCTGCGGCTTGCCCCGGATGTTCGTTGCAGGCTGACGGCGATCTGCTGGTTTCCGTTCGCGCCCCCGTGAATCCAGAACGACACCGAAGCGAAGGCGGAGGCGTCAAAGGCCGCGCCCGGGTAACTGAATTGCGCCGCGCCGCCTGCGCCGGTGATCGTACAGGCAATTGACTGGTTTCCGGCCTGCACTGGGCTGGGGTTGGTGGTGCTTACGGTCGCGCCAAACGGGTTCGAGAACCATGCCCCACGCAGGAGTTCGTCGAAAACCATTCCGATCAGGGAGGGAACGGCCTCGGTGTCGAAGCGCAGGTCGTCGAGGTAGTAGGTGCTGGCCACCCCGCTCGATTCCCAGATCCGGATACCGGTGAGGTTCGGGATGTCGTCGATGCCGAGATCCTCGAGCGCGAGGGCAAAGGCGGACCATTCGTTGGCCTTGGGCTTGGGCAGCACCGGGACGCGCGTGCTTTCGACGATATTGTCACCGACGGTGGTTAAGGCCGAGATGCGCAGGTTCTGCCCGCCGGTGGTGCCGCCATGCACCCGGAAGGAGAGCGACTTGAAGGGGGCCGTATTGAGGCTGGCCCCGGGTAGAATCAACTGCACCGCGCCATAAGCCGCCGTGGTCACCGACATGGAGTTCGCTCCGCTGTAAACCGGTGCCGTATTGGACAAATTGAGGGTGGTGTTGATCGGGTTGTTGAACCAACTCCCGCGCAGCACGTCGTCGTAGATCGTGCCGGCCAGCGCCGGCACGGCCTCCGTGGTCAGTTGGATGTCGTCCAAGTAAAACGTGTTGCCGCTGCCGATTTCCTCGATGAGGCGGATGCCGTCGATGTTCGGGTTGTCGGCGATGCCGAGATCGGAGAGGGCGATCGCCACTCGGGTCCAGGTGTTGGCCTGCGGGGCGGGGATCAGTTCAAAGCGCCGTATCTCGTCGAGTCCTTGGATCAAGGCCAGCTTGAGTTTCTGGCCTCCCACCGAGCCGCCGTTGATCCAGAAGGTCAGTGCGCGGTACGGGGTCGAGTCAAAAGGTGTTACCGGATGGGCGATTTGAAAAAGACTGGTTAGCGACCCTGAGGAGCGCACAGAAATCGACTTGGTGCCGACCTTGACCGGGGTGGTGTTGACGGTGTTGACGGTGGCGCCAGCTGGGTTGCTAAACCAAGGCGACTGAAACGCGTCGGTGTAGATCGGGGTGGTGGTCTGGGCGAAGGTGAGCCCAGCGGTAAGCAGCAGGCTCAGCAGTGCTCCGCACAATTTGAGGTAGAAAGAATTCATGGAGTGGAGGGGGTATTCCCACTAAATTCAACCGCTTGTACGGATTGCGATTAAAAAAATCCCTGCGGCGGCGGTTTAATGTTTTTTTACAACAGGGGGCGGCTAGTCTGTTGGCGGCGATAATACCTGTATAATTCATTCGAGAACTGGTGGTTGAGTATATTCGACTCGATTACATCTTCTCCGTGTCCGGGCGGTATGGTCTTGGTTGGAACGCCTTGCATATATTTAGTACAAGCGTTTGTACTAAGGGTTGATCGGCGGCTGTCTGAGTGTGGCTTTGCGTCACCGGCGGCTATGAATCGGTGAAGCGTTTCGTGCGGGCGCAGGCGGCGGTGACGCCGCTGCCGTTCCGGCGGCTGGAAACCGCCCCGGGCGAACAGATGCAGGTGGACTTCGGCCAGGGTGCCCCGGTGGTCGAGTCTGGCAAAAAGCGCAGGCCGCACTTGTTCCGGGCGACCTTAAGTTTTTCGCGTACAAGCTACAACGAAGTGGTCTGGCGGCAGGATGCCGAGAGCCTCCTTCGCTGCTTGGAAAACGCCTTCCGACGCTTCGGTGGGGTGCCCAAGACGATCACCCCCGATAACCTCAAGGCGGCGATGTTGCAGGCGGATTGGTTCGATCCGGAACTCATACCATTTCGCACTCAAAGAAATACAAACGAACCGATTTTAACCGCTAATGTACGCTAATCGCCGCTAATGAAATCCAGGGATGCAGGGCTTCTGCATTAGCGTATCTTAGCGTTCATTAGCGGTTAAAATTCCGTTGTTTGATGTTTGGTTGCTGGTGCGGTGATCGTGAACTGCAGTCAAGTTTTTATACGTATGAATGCAAAGTGGTATCAATCCCAAGCTGGCCAGTTTTGCCCGGCACTACGGCACGGTGGTTTTGCCGACCAAGCCGCGCATCCCGCAGCACAAGGTAAAGATCGAGGCCGGGGTGAAGTTTACCCAAAATAACGCCCTCAGGGGCCAGAGTTTTGGGTAGGAGGGGGTCAAGCAGAGCATGATGGCGAGGGTGCCGCTCGATCTTCGACCTGGTGGCCGACTTCCTCTCGGAAGAGGCGCTCCAGCAGCGGGATAAAACCCTGCGCTAGGTTCTTCGCCAGTTCCAGCGGGTAGATAAAGGCTCCCCAATCATTCGGCATCCAGAGTGGTGGCACAGAGGAAATCCGGAGCCCAGACGCAGAGGCCACGGAGGCAAGCCGTTCAAATCTAGCAACAAGCCAATTCAATAGAACGAGTTAACAAGCTAGGCCGAGCCGAGTAATTCGGCGGTTTTTGAGTTATCGAAGTCGTTGAGGCCTCTCATGTACGAGCTCCGTGGGCTGGGCTCCGTAGCCTCTGTGTAATACCATTTTGCATTCAAACGCATTAAAACCCGACCAACTACCGTGATCACGTCAGTAGCGACCGATCATCCAAACACCAAACAACGGAATTTTTAACCGCTAATGAACGCTAAGATACGCTAATTCGGTCGCACTGAATTACTGGTTTTAATTAGCGGCCATTAGCGTTCATTAGCGGTTAAAATCGGTTCGTTTGTATTTCTTTGAGTGCGAAATGGTATAACATGCCGAGGTTCGGTTTTCATCCCGACGACCCACCGGAAACGTCGAGGAGCCAATTAGGGGATGACCTCCTTCGTTTCATGCTGAGCCTGGGTTTCGTGACGGTCCCGGCAGTTGAGGTCGAACCTTTCGAATTCGGCATTTTTAACCACAAAAAACGCAAAAACTCACAAAAACCGGGCGCAGGAATTCGCGCGGGGCGATTTTGCGTTT
>JBILJE010000132.1:0-8202 GCA_044377395.1 Rariglobus sp.
TCAACGCCACGTTGAAGGCGCTCGCGAAGCATTTCCGTAAGGATTTCCGCTCGCGCCATCCCTTGCCCGAAGGGGACATTGACCAAAGTGCACTGGTTGAAGGAGATAAAATTGTTGGTGGCCAGGTGCGCTTAACTGCTGGCGTGGGCCTGACCCACAACTTCCCCGGCGGTAAGATCGACTGGAGCTTCAACCCGACCCAGGGTAAATCGAATTTCACCCATGAATGGGGCTGGTCGACCAACCGTCACGGCTGGTGGCAGCGGCTTGCAAACGCTTACAGCGTGAAAAAGGACGACAAATACGCGGCCTTTTGGGCCATGCAATTCCGCGATTGGGTGCAGCAGTGCCCCGTGCCCGCCATTGCCCAGGAGCACGGCGGTTCTCGCTGGCGCGGTTTAGAGGCGGGCCTGCGGACAACTCGCGTCTGGCCGGTCACCTTCCTCGCGCTGGCCCAGTCCCCTGGAGTTCCAGATGCCGACATCCTGCTGTTCCTCAAGCTGTTGATCAGCCACGGTAATTATCTTTCTGCACATCCCTACAAACCCGGTAACCACTACATGATCGGCATGGTGGGTCTTTACACGATCGGGGTGGTTTTCCCTGAGCTCAGCGACGCCGTTCATTGGCGCAAACAGGGGTTTGATAATCTGAGTAACTCCATCGCACGCAATTCATTGGATGAGGGCGCTTGGTATGAGCTTTCACCTGCTTACCACCAGTGGTGCGCGAACTTGGCTCTCGGCGCGTTGGAAATCGCCAAACGCAATGGCGGCACCACCGAAAGCGAAAAAGCAGCCGTCGCGAAATTGCAAAAACTGTGCGAGTGGAATGTGTATCTCACCACGCCAGACGGCATTGCGCCGCGGCTCAACGACGGCGGTTTGGTCAACGTCAACAACGATGTCCAGAAGGCGGCCGATGTTTTTACGGAAAGCATTCTTTTGCAATGGGGTGCGCGTAAACCCAATGCGCCCGAGCCGTCCTTCAAAAGCATTGCCCTACGCGATAGCGGTTACTTCATCAGCCGCACCGGTTGGAAGAAGGACGACAGCTATAACCTCTTTGATGTCGGCCCGCTGGGCGGTTGGCACGGCCATCAAGACGCCCTGAACGTGGTCACGTACTTTTTTGGACGCCATTTCCTTTTTGATAACGGCGGCTATAAATACGATACCTCCGAATGGCGCAAATACGGCATCACCACTGCCGCGCACAACACCGCCATGATTGATTCGTTGGGCCAGTATCGCGGCTACAACAACGAGACCGACATCATCGGCAAAAACTCGAAAGAGACGCCCGTGCCGATCTTCGCCATCGGCGACAAGATCGACTACGCTTCAGGTTGGTATTGCGGTGATTATGGGGTGAAATCCAAATCCAAGCGCATCGCCAACCACCGCCGTGAAATCGCTTTCCTCAAGCCGAATGGTACGCGCAATCCGCTCATGGTGGTGGTGGATAACTTCACGCCGCTCGACAACGCGCCGCATCACTACGAAGTCCGCTGGCATCTGCTGACCACACAATGGCAGACTGGCATGGCTGGTCGCTGCGTGTGGACCACCGACTCGGGACGGCCAAATCTGGCTGTGCTGGTACTGGACGGTGCAGATGAATACCAAGCCGATTCGGGTGTAAAAAAACCGCAATTGCTCGGTTGGGATTTCGTTGGCCAAGGCGGTGGTGAGGCACCGGCGCTGACACTGCGCCAGAGTCGCAAAGCTGCGGGACCCGTGCGCATGATCACGGTTCTCGTGCCCTTCAAAGAGAGCCTCTCCAACCCAGTGGAAGCAGTTAAATCCGGCAAAAATACCTGGACGGTCACGATTAAGGGCCAGCCTCCCCTGACACTGGACTTTAATGACGGTGCATCTCCCGTCGCCCCGTCATTCACGGTTCGTGACTTAGCCTGGCCTGCCCTCAAGTAAGTAATCCATTCAGGCCTCCTTTCGCCTTAAGTGGCGGGAGGGTAGAATCTGGGGCCGTCTACGCTATTTTAAGGTGGGGGCAGGTGGGCCATGGCTTGGGCCTTGTGATCGGGGACTGGGCAGCGTTTATGGAGCGTCTTTATGTGCGCTGCATTTTCACCGGAAGAAGACTCGTTGTTCGAAAAGACCGGTGCCGCCGTGCTCAAGCGTCTACGCAAGACCCGCAACCCGGCCGACCTGCTGGCGGCCGTGGCGAGTGCGCACAAGGAGTTTGACCGCGCGTTTGCGTCGGCTGCCCCCGAGGCCAAAGCCGTGGTCGCGTGCCGCGCGGGCTGCGACGCGTGTTGCCATGTTCCGGTGGGCGTGCAGGCCCACGAGGTGCTCATCGCGGCGGCCCACGTACAAACGCATTTTTCACCCACGCAACTCGATGAACTCATCGTGCGCACCGCGGTACACCGGGCTGCGTTTTTGGGACGGAGCAACGTTGAGCGCACCGCACTGAAAACCCCCTGCGCGTTGTTGGCTGAGGGGAGTTGCTCCATTTATGCAGCGCGGCCCGAGGCGTGCCGCTCCCACCACAGTCACAATGCCGAGGCATGCCGCACCAATCTTCAGAACGGCAACGAGGCGCTCGATGTCTATATTCCCGGTGTGCGAGGACGCATGTTTGCGGTCATGCTGGCGATTGATCAGGCGGTGGTGGAGGCGGGTTTTGACGGCCAGGCTTATGATTTCGGCTCTGCGCTGCATGAGGCTCTCACCAGCAGTCTGTGCGCGGTGCGCTGGGTTCAGCGCCAAAGCGCGTTCCCCGACGCCTGCCGTGAAGCATCGGAGGCGGATGATGAGGAGGATTCCGGGGTGCTACACCCGGAAGGGTATTTCCGGTGATAATCTTTACATAGCATAACGGCGAAACCCATCCGTGGGCGGGGATCAACCAAGCGAGTTAACCGCGAAAGGCGCAAAAGGACGCAAAATCAAACCGAGCGAATTCCGCTGACCTGGTTTTGTGAGTTTTTGCGTTTTTTGTGGTTTGGAATGCCTAATCCGGGAAGTTCGAGCTCAACGGCTCAGCTTACCATCGCAGGTTTATATTTTTGGTGACGTCGCGTCTCAATGGTCGTCCCAACGAAAAAAATAAAGCGGGGGCCCCTTATGAAGCCCCCGCTTGTGCCGAGTTAACCCAGGCATCGACGGTCTACGTCGGTGCCCTGATTTGAGTCGTAGCTTAGTTAGACTTTCCGCTGATGTCCCAGCTGGCGCGGCCTCCGTAGAGGGTGAAACGCATGCCTTGGATCGTGGCTCCGGCCAGGCCGACGGAACTGGCGGGCACTTCCAACCGGACCCATTGGCCGAGCGCAGGCAGCGGGCCCACCGGGAATTGGCTGGCGGTGCCGTTGGTGCCCCAGGGGATCAAGTTGGCGCCCCAATAGGCGCGGTGCGCGCTGTTTCCCGTGCTGTCCGTCCACATCAGCATGACCGTCGACGGCGGATTGGTCGGATCGAGATAAACGTAGGCAAACAGCTTGTCGGTGGTGCCGACCACCAACGTGGCGGTCGCAGACTCAAACCCGTGGCCGTGGATGCCGGCGGCCACGTTGCTCTGGTGCACCGCCGGGGCGGAGTAGGGCGTGGGGTTGCTGGTCACCCAGGTCCAGGCGTCGCCGCCGTCCGCACTGGCCACCGCCCCCGTGGGCAGGGCCCCATTGACCCAGTTCACCACGGCACTGTTGGCGGTGAAACTGGCCGCACCGAAGACGCGGCGGCCGTCCGGCCAGTTGATCTCCACTTCGACCCACTGGGTGCCGTTGTTCTTGGGAACGAAGGCGTAGGTGGGACCGAAGGCGGGCTGCTGGTCGCGGCCCTCCCATACGATGCGGGCGGTGCTCAGGTCCATCCTGGGGGTTGCCACGCTCAGGGTGGTGACCGCGCCGAGGGCCACCACGCCGGTGGGCACGGTGATCACGGCGGTGCCGGAGGTCCATGGGGTGGACTTGGCGGTGGTTTGACCCACTAGCGCGCTGGCCGATAGGAGGCTGCGGGCCTGATTCAGGGTGACGAATTCGGTGGTGACATTCCAGGTGTCGGACCAGCGGTCATAGAACGGGTAGGGCGCGGTGGTGGCGCCGTCCGAGGGGTACGTGAGCGTGCCCAGCTCGTTGGCATAAAGGGCGAGGTAATCAAAACCGCCCTGAATGTTGCCGATGGGAATGCCCGTGGGGGCCAGTTGGCGGGCGTCGCCGCGGGCAAACTGGTTAACCACCGTGTGCTGACGTTTGAGGCCAAGGCCGGTCACGCAGGACGCGTTCACGGGGTTGGTGCCGCCCTCGTAGTTCATGTTGCTCACGATCGCGTCGAGGTATTCCGGCTTGGGGTTGAGCTGGTAGGCCACTGCCATGTCGGCGGCCTGGTCCATCGAGAAGTACCAGCCGGCAGCCCGGTAGGCTTTAGTCTCGGAGGGGAAGGCGGAGCCGTAGGCGCTCTGGGTCGTGGACAGGAGCGCTTTGTCGGCGGCACCTATGATCTCGGTGTTGCACTTGGCGAGGTAGGCGGCGTCGAGCTGGCTGGCGGCCAGGCGGCCGGAGCGGGCGGCGAAGGCGTAGCTGCGGATGGCGTTGCCATAGGACTCATACATTCGGATCCAGTTCCAGCGGTAGGTCGTAGTGGTGTTGGGATTCGGGAACCAGGCGAAGAGCTGCTGCTGGTATTTCACGTCACCGGTGGCCAGATACATCTCGCAGGCGGCCCAAGCCAATTCGTCCATGTGCCCGAACTCGTCGCCGTAGAAGGTGATCTTCTGGTAGGAGCCGGCCAAGCCGTTCTTGGCGATTGCGTTCATCAGGAAGGTCCACCCGAGCTGGGCCTTTTGCAGGTAGAGCGCGGCGGTTGCCGGGTAGGCCTGCTTGAACTTGGGCGAGGAGGCACACTGGGCGAGGGCGGCTACGCAGGCGGCGGTGGCGGAGGTGTTTTTCGGCCAGACCACTTGGGTGTCGCCGGGCGCGGTGCCGGAGAGGCCACCTTCGTATTCACGGGTCTTGGGATAGACGATGAAGTAGAAACCGCCGTCGGCGTCCTGGAGTTTCGACACGAAGTCGGCCTCCTGTTTGGCTTCCTGCAGGATGTCGCTGATGCCGTCGCCACTCTCGGGGATGCCGAGATTGTCGAGGTTGCCCGAGGGCATGTTGTCGGCGGTGAACATCAGGAGGTGGGCGAGCAAAGCCACGTCAATGGTGTACTTGCTGTAATCGCCGGCGTCATGGTGACCGCCGGAGACGTCGATCGTGCCCTTGTTGACGAACGGGTAGAGCTGGGAGGCTTCCGAGGAGAGCTGCGGGGCGGTTTGATGCGCACTGGGAGCACTCTTGGAGGCGATGGTCGTCCAGGTGAAGGCGTAGGAGGACTGCGGCGAGGGCACTTCGGCTTTGGCCACGTGACAGGCGTCATGGGTGAAGCGGGTGAAGGGCAGGGCGTTGGATTTGCCGCAGCGTTGATGATAGAGGCCGAGTGCGTAGGTACGCGCCCAGTTCATGGCGATGCCGTCATTGATCAGGAACGGCAGCGAGGCGCCCAGGCCGGGGACCAACAGGTAATATTCGCCGGGCGTGGTCAGGGCGCTGAAGTCGGCCTGGAGCACGTTCTGGTAGGGAAGCGGCGAATAGGTGTAACCCACATCGCGGCGTGCGGTCAGCGTGCCCTGGTAGGCGGTCGCCCCAGTGGCGGCGTTTTTGATGGTGAAGGTCGACAGTCCGGTAGCGGGTAATTCACCGAGATTCCCCAGGTAATAACCCACCATGGCCTTCTTGGGGAAGGTAGGCACATAGCCTTCCTGGTTGACGTGGATCGCCGGGCTGTAGCGCAGCGGGTCGGTCGTCATCACGTACTTCTCGGTGGCCGGCCAGAGCTGGGCGCTGGGGTTGGTCACCACAACGGACTGACCTTCGGCAATCGGGGTGGCCAACTGGAGGTAGATCGCGTTGTCGATACGCAGGTCGCGCACATCGAGGTCGGCGGAGAAGGCGCGGCGCTTGAAGCCCACCGCTACGACGGAAACCGCTTGGCCGTTGACGGTCACTGCGAACTGGCTGGTCGCCGGGGCGGTGAGCACGCCGGAGGAGTTAACGAAGTTCCAGGTCGTTACCGTGGCGGGGTCCGGGGCCTTGGTGGTGAGCTTGCGCAGCTCCAGATAAGTCGGCGAAAGCACGCGCAGGGCCTGCTCGCCCACCTTCGGCATGATCAGCCCGGTGTAGTCCATCTCGTTAGGCACGACCGGCGTCGGCACCGGGTTGGGCGTCGGCGGGGGCGGCGGCGGCGGTGGGGTGACGATAACTTGGGCGATAGTCACGCTGGCGGAGGTGGCGCTGCCCAGGGTGTAGGCGGCGTTACTCGCCAGGGTCAGCACGATCGTCTCCGGGTTGGCGTTGGTGCTGTTGGCGATCGCCTGCAGCGTCAGCGTGGTGGTGGCGGAACCGGCGGGAATCGTGACCGAGACCGGCATGGTGGCACCGTTGGCGAGGTGGTAGTCGGTGAGCGCGACGGCGGTGCCGCCGAGGGTGTAGTTAACCGTCAACGCGTCGGTGGTGGCACCCGTGCGGCTGAAGGTCAGCGTGGCGGTGTCGGTGGTGCCGATGGCAGCCGAGGCGTCGGTCGCGGTCACGGTGACCGAGGGCAGCGTGGGTGTGGGCGGCGGCGTGGGCGGTGGCGTGGGCGCGGTGGCCAGCAGGGTGATCGTGGCCGTGCTCGGGGTGCCGAGGCTGTAGGCGGAGTTGGCCGACAGGGTGAAGATCGCCGTGGCCGGGTTGGCGCCCGTGGAGTTAGCCCGGGCCATGATCGTCATGGTGGTCGAGGCGGCGCCGGCGGGGATCGTAACGGTGACCGGCATGTCGCCTTGGATACGGCAGAAGTCGTTCCATTTCACAGCGGTGCCGCCGAGGGTGTAGTTAACCGTCAGGGCTGCGGTGGTGGCGCCGGTGCGGGCGAAGGTCAGCACGGCGTAATCGGTGGTGCCGATGACGGCGGTGGCGTCGGTTGCCGTGACGGTCAGGATCGGCAGGCCGGTGGGCGTGGGCGTAGGGTTGGGGGCGGGAACGGCTGCCGCGATCGTGATCGTGGCAACGGTCGTGCTGCCAAGGGTGTAGCTCGTACTCGGGGCGAGGGTGAAGCGCGCGGTCTGCGGATTGGCGTTGGTGCTATTGGCGAGCGCCTGGATCGTCAGCGCGGTGGAACTGGCGCCGGCGGGAATCGTTACCGTAACCGGCATCGTGCCCGTGGGCAGGCGGTAGTCAGTTAACGCCACAGCGGTGCCGCCGAGGGTATAGTTAACCGTCAATGCAGCTGTCGTGGTGCCGCTTCGAGTGAACAGCAGCGTGCCGGTGTCCGTGGTGCCGATGGTTGCCGACGGATCAGTTGCGCTGAGTGTGACCACCGGCAGCGTTGAGGGCGGTGGTGGTGGTGCACCCGTTGCCAACAGCGTGATCGTGGCGGACTTTTGAGTGCCCACGATGTAGGCCGAGTTGGCGGCGAGGGTGAAGATTGCCGTTTGCGGATTGGCCCCGGTGGTGTTGGCCCGGGCCATGATCGTCATGACCGTGGAGGCGGCGCCGGCGGGGATGGTGACCGCGACGGGCATGTCGCCCTGGATTCGGCAGTAGTCGTTCCACTTCACGGCGGTCCCGCCGAGGGTGTAGTTGACGGTTAACGCGCTGGCCGTTGATCCGGTGCGAGTGAAGGTGAGCTTGGCGTAGTCGGTGGTACCGATGACGGCTGAGGCGTCGGTGGCGACCACGTTAACGGTGGGCTGGGCTGATGCGCTTGAGGCGAAACCGCCGGTGAGGACAAGTGAGGCGGCCAGTGCTAGCCACCTCGGGAGACGTATGAAGGGATTCATCCCGACAACCTTAGCGGGTTTGAATCCGCGTGAATGTCGGAGCCTCTCCGATTCCTTTGTCGGTGTCTGTCCCACAAGACCGGTAAACGTCTATGGCGGGCCAAAAGGTGCCCCGTAAATGCTCCGGACGATCAGGGGCTGCATTTAGCTAGTGCTTACGGTACCGATTTATTCCGCCAACCGGCGTGCTTTAGCGCGAATTAAACCTGAGCCGGGCCGATGGTGACGAGTTAATCACTTATACTTGGCGCGAAAGTGATCTCGGCGGGCGGAGGTGAATCCTTTAGGGCCTGTCAGTAAATAAGTGTAGCAATTAAAGCGTGGGCATGCATCCTCGGAGGATGCATAAAACCGACCCTGTAAGGCGGCGATTTGAGCGAC
>JBILJE010000133.1:0-8160 GCA_044377395.1 Rariglobus sp.
TCGGAGTTGAGATGGATCCTGCCGCCGCTATTAATTGTGATTTTGGTATTTAGTGTAATCCTGCCGCTTAAATACGTACAATTATTTGCCGCAATGAACAATGGTTGGGTGATTTCCATTGCAGAATTGCTTAGGGCGGTAACCCGAGAGCTTGTAGGCTGAGTTATTGAAAGCTGTTCTTCAGGTGGTTCTGAAAATATCAGAAGGGGGTGAGTTTTGCCATTCACCTGCAGCATGATTTGTACGTAATCCTTTATTTTAAAAGTGATTACATTTCCTGCTTTGGTATGTTCTATTCCATGGCGAGTTGGGCTGATATCCACAGTGCTAACAGCATTGCTACCAGTGGGTTTTAGGAGGGTGACCTTGACGGTTACGCTATCGGTTCTCTCTAAGGTGAATGAGGTAAAGGAAACCTCTGATTCGGAACGCTTGGAGAAAGTTAACGGCGTACCTTTACCACCCGGCGGAGGCGTCCATTCATTTTCTCCCTCTGCAACGTTGTTTGATTTGTAGACAAAGCATGTTGTATAGTTGACCGGGTTATCTCCGCTGCCAACTTCGACCTTGTACACGTCACTTTCCATCAAATTATGTAAACCAACTAAGGTCTTTGGGCTAGGGTACGTAAGAATTCTGGCATGGCTTAAGCAGGCCGAGCACAAGCTAAGCAATACGACAAAACAAAAAAATGGGATGCGTAGTATTCGATTTAAATTTATAGGCATGGAGGTATATATGACGAAAGCGCAGTCGTTTATTTACGGGGCTATGCTGAATTGAAATTGCTTTTATTTTCCGGAGGAAAATCTGGCTTAATCTTGCAGGTTGTGTCCGAATGCAAGCGAGGGGGGGGGGGCGTCAGCCCAATGGGTGGGGTAGGGTGGGCGAATGATATAACTGTGAATGTGGCCCCCAGTAAAATAAACACACTTTGTTATCAAACTATAGTACGCTGTTGCTGAACCTATCCCAAATTATTACTACTCTTTTAAGTTACGTTTTTATGCGCTTCAAAGGCGTTCATAAAACTGCGGCCATGATGACCGTGTATAAATTAAAAAATGCGTAAAAATGGCGATTGTTTCATCGATGCGGGCGTGGCGAAGCTGCCCCCAAAACCAATCATGAATTAAAGGCGGGTATATATCCACTTAGACCATTTACGCACCAAATCATCAGGCTGTATAGACAACGCGCTGCCCGATAGATTCAAGACTTCAAGGGAATCGGCGAGGTCGAAGATTTTACGCGGGAATTGCTCAAGCCCCTAGTCCATATCAAGCTGGGTGATCCCCGCGAGCTGACCTGAGCGCAACCCGGCGCGGGTATGGCGAACGGGGTATCATTGAGCCGCGGGGGATCGCATTTACAGCCAAACGACCACGACCGAGAAAAAACGTAAAGCCATTGCCAGTAATTCCATCAGCCGCTGCGCCGCGCCAGCCCCAGCCACCACACCACCCTGCGCTGATCTCCGACGGCCGAAGCAATCACTCGATCGTAACTTAATTGCCACACAATCGTAACACGGCGGCTGTACGGTGATGTCTCAGTCCAAGACCTTTCCACGACTTATTTCAAACGCTCCGTTACGTTCTCCCCCCACCAACGTGAAACTTGCCATCGTCACTGAAACGTTCCCGCCAGAAGTCAACGGAGTGGCCATGACCTTCGGTGTCATCGCCCGAGAACTCGCTGAACGCGGCCATGATGTTACCGTTTACCGGCCACGGCGGGATGATCCGCCCACAGCAGACGCCACTCCCGCATACCGTGTGGTTAACTTACCTGGGATGCCCATTCCCGGTTATCCGCTACTGCGACTTGGACTACCTGCCGGACGCACCTTAAAGCGCCTGTGGCGTGCCGAGCCGCCCGATCTTGTACACGTCGTGACCGAGGGGCCGTTGGGCGCCACCGCCGTCACCGCCGCCCGCGCCTTAGGTCTGCCTGTTAGCTCCAGTTTTCATACCAATTTCCACAAGTACACGAGTTCCTACGGCTTCGGGGCCTTTCACCACCTCACGCTTTCCTGGCTGCGCCACGTGCACAACCGGACGCGCCGCACCTTCGTCCCAACGCCTGAATTGTGCGAAGAACTCGCCGCCGTCGGCTTCCGTGATTTGGCGGTTCTCTCACGAGGCGTCGATACGCGCCAATTCAGCCCGTCGCGGCGTTCGGAGGAATTACGCGCCAGCTGGAACGCCACCCCTGACACACCCGTGGTCTTACACGTGGGCCGGATGGCAGCTGAGAAAAACTATGACTTAGTATTCCGCACTTTTGACGCCATGCGCGCCGCCAATCCGCGCTGTCGTTTTGTACTGGCTGGCGAAGGCCCGCTCAAGGAGCGCCTCATGCGCGAACACCCGGAGTGTATTTTCACGGGTTTCTTTTCCCGCGAGGAAATCGGCCGCTACTACGCCTCCGCAGATATCTATATCCACGCCAGTCTGTCCGAGACATTTGGCAACGTGCTCACCGAAGCGATGGCCAGCAGCTTGGCGGTTGCCGGCTTTAACTACGCGGCCGCCTTTAAGTTTATCCGCGACGGCGAAAACGGCCTGAGTGTCCCCTGCGACCAGCCCGAAGCCCTGATCCAAGTCGGCGTTCGCCTGGCCACTGACAGCGCATTGCGGGAAAAACTTCGCCGTGCCGCCCGTACCACCGTTGAACCCCAATCCTGGTCGAAGGTCATTGTTCGCTTCGAAGAGGACTTGGCCTCTATTGTTGGCGAAAACAGCGACACCGCTACCCGCCAACCCCAACTCGTCTCCCTTTAAATGCCCACGCGCATCCTCATTTTTACTGCTGGTTATGGCGAAGGCCACAACGCCGCCGCCCGCGCACTCGCCGCTGCGTGTGACCAAACCCACGGTCCCGGCACCGCTCGTGTGGTCGACATTTTTGAGTTAACCCGACCACGCTTTAACCAAATCAGCCGCCGCGCCTACATCGCCACGATTAACGGTGCGCCTAAACTGTGGAGCAGCCTGTATGCTTGGATTGATCGGTCCAATATCGTCCCACGTTGCATGTGGTTACTGGGTCAAGAACGCCGCCTGTTCGCCCAAATCATCGCAGAGGAACAGCCCGAGGTGATTTGCAGCACCTATCCGATTTATGCCTTCCTCATCGAACGCCTTAGAGCCGAAGGCCACACACTTCCGCCCCACTTCAACATCGTTACTGATTCTATTAGCATCAATTCCCTGTGGTGGCGCGCGGGTGCAGACGGCTGGTTTGTTCCCAACACGGACTCGGCCGACGTGATGCGCCAAGGGGGCGTGGAGGCAGACCGCCTGCACGTTACCGGCTTCCCCGTACCCGCTTTTTTTGGGGCCAACGCCCTTCATCTCGCCCCGCCCGATCTTAAGACGACGGGCGTAGCACCGCGCGTCCTCTACATCATCAATTCGGGCACCAATAACGCGGAGGAAACCGCGCGCCTGCTCATCGCTGAAACCGCATGGGAAATCACCATCGCGGTAGGCCGTAATGAGTCGCTTCGTCTCGAGCTAGAAAAACTCGCCAAAGGTCGGGCTCTGCCCGCCCGCTGCTTGGGTTGGACCGACCAGATACCGCACCTGCTGATGACCCACCATGTCGTGATCAGCAAAGCCGGTGGTGCCACCACGCAAGAAGCCATTGCCGCACGCTGTCCGATGATCGTAAACCAGATCGTCCCTGGCCAGGAGGAGGGGAACTACGAACTATTGCGCCGCACCGGTGCCGGCACCCTAGCCACCACGCCCACGGCAGTCATGCAGGCACTTCGCTCCGCTTTCGCCAAAAATGGTGCCGTTTGGCAGCAATGGCGCAGCGCCCTTGCCCCTATCGTCCGTAACGATGCCGCTTCGATCATCGCGCAACACCTTATCGATGCCACGACTCGGCACCCGCTCACCGCACCGGCCGCTGCACCTCGGTTATCTGCTGCCGCGCTGCCAACCGGCCCTGCCCTGACATGAAGATTCGCTTCATCCTTAATCCCGTTTCAGGGCGCAACGCTCGCACGGTCCGTTTGCGCCCCCTGTTGCTCGATTATATTCGCGATCGTTCCCTCGACGCCGAGCTGCATGTCACCGACGGCCCGGGACACGCCGTTGAACTGGCTCGCAACGCCGTGCAAGTGGGTTGCCAGCGCGTGGTGGCCATCGGTGGTGATGGAACCCTGAACGAGGTGGCACAAGGCCTAGTTCATACACCCGCCGCGCTCGCCTTGGTTCCCTGTGGATCCGGCAACGGCTTGGCGCTTCACCTTGGCATTCCCCTCGCACCCCGCGCCGCCCTCGAACTTGCTGCCGCAAGCTCCGCACGCATCACGGCCATCGATACCGGTTCGGTTAACGGACACCCCTTTTTCAACGCTATGGGGCTGGGCCTGGATGCCGATATCAGTCTTCGCTTCAACCAACTGACCACGCGCGGACTTCCCGCCTACGTTAGCACCGGGTTCTCGGCGTTTAACCAACGTCGTAGCCAACGCTGTAAAATCACTGTAGGAAATCGCACCGAAGTACTCGACATCC
This sequence comes from Rariglobus sp., assembly GCA_044377395.1. Taxonomy (GTDB): domain Bacteria; phylum Verrucomicrobiota; class Verrucomicrobiia; order Opitutales; family Opitutaceae; genus Rariglobus. Next base: position 4,536 of record JBILJE010000133.1, read on the forward strand.
TGCTCATTGCCATCGCCAACTCCGACCAATACGGCAATCGGGCCTTCATTGCTCCCGGGGCCAGCGTCGTCGACGGCCAGCTGGATCTCATCGCCATTCGCCCCGTAAACCACGTTGGCGCGGCTTTCCTCGGCTCACGACTGTTCCTCGGTACCATCGACCACAGCCCCGATACATTCCGCCTCCGCGGTACTCGTTTCATCATCGAACGTCCTGCACCAGGTCTCGTTCACACCGATGGCGAAACCCATGAAACCGGCGCTAAAGTGGATGTCTGTGTTCATCCCCAGAGCCTACGCATCGTCGTTCCCGCCCTCTTGCGCGGCATATCTATACCTGCCAAAACACCTTCCGCCGACTTCGCTCCGCAACCGTTATGACAAAGCTCAGTGTTCGTACCGTTATCCTCTCCGACGTCCACCTCGGTACCGTTGAAAGCAAAGCCGCCGAGGTGAATCATTTCCTGCGGCACGTGAGCTGCGAAAAGTTGATCCTCAACGGCGACATCATCGACGGCTGGCAACTTCAACGCGGCGGCAGTTGGGCGAAAACCCACACGCGCTTTATTCGTATCGTCCTGAAAAAAATCGAGAAGAAGGACACGCAGGTCATCTACCTGCGCGGTAACCACGATGACATCCTCTCGCAGTTTCTGCCGCTGGATTTTGAAAACCTCCAAATCGTCGAGGAGTACATCCACGAAGGATTGAGCGGGCGTTATCTGGTGCTTCACGGCGACGTCTTCGATACCATCACCAAAAACTTTGTCTGGCTGGCGCACTTAGGCGACTGGGGGTATCGCGCGCTTTTGAAAATAAACCGGGCCTACAATGGCTGGCGCGCCTGGCGCGGTCTTGAGTATTGGTCGCTCAGCAAAGCGATCAAAGCACGGGTTAAATCGGCAGTAAATCACGTCTCCAATTTCGAAGACCACATCGCCGAGCTCGCCAAGTCGCGTGGTTGCACGGGTGTCATGTGCGGCCACATTCACACGGCCGCCGACAAAATGCTTGGTGAAATTCACTACCTCAACAGTGGCGATTGGGTGGAGTCGCTCACCGCTATCGTCGAGCACCACGACGGCCGCTTCGAGTTGATCAACTACGTCGATTTCCTACGCAATTTTCCTATGCCCGCAGAAGACATCGGTGCATTCGATTCGGTGAGCTGAGCCTTTTAATACAAGTCGAAGGGACGCGGGTGGGCTACCTCAGATAAGCAGAAATCGGGGTTACTTCAGCATAGGCATATACTGCCCCGACCTCGCCCCCGCCTCAGATCTCATGCCCGTCAAAGAAGACGAAGCGTGTAAAGCCCGCGCCTACTCGCCGAGTGTCCTGAGCAGCCCTTCACCAGACAGACCCGCTTCCAAACGGGTTCGGGGTTCAGGTTAAAAGCCTACGGAAGCGCCGCCATCGACTGGCAGGGTGACGCCAGTTACGTACGCTGCTGCCGGAGAACTAAGGTAAACCGCTGCATTGCCGATGTCGGAAGGGTCACCCATACGCCCCATTTGAATACGGGAAAGCACCTTGGCTTTGCGGGCCGGATCGCTTTCGAGTGCTTTCCGGGACATCTCGCTGAAAATCCAGCCTGGGGCGATGGCGTTTACCCGCACTCCCTTGCCGCTGAGCTCGGCGGAGAGCGTGGAGACCATGCCAAAATAGGCGCTCTTGGCGGCGGCATATGCCATGACAAGGGGCACCCCCATGTAAGCCGCCATCGAGGAGGTAAAGAGGATCGAGCCCTTACCTTGAGCCACCATGCCGGGGATGGTCGCGCACGTCAGAGCGTGCGCAGCAAGCACGTGGGTGTTGAGCACGCTTTGAAAGTCACCAGGGGTGGTCTCAACCGCAGGTTTCTTCAGATGCGTGCCGGCATTGTTGACCAATATCGTCAACGGCCCTTGCGCGGCCTTTTGGGCTGCGGCTACCAATTCTCCGGCAGCGTCCAAACGGGTAACGTCATGGGCGACATAGGAGGCCATGGCACCCAGTTGCGCACAGGCTTGGGCAAGCTGGTCTTCACGGCGGCCGACCAACACGACTTTGGCACCTGCTTGGACCATGCAATGGGCGATGCCCAGCCCGATGCCGGATCCACCGCCGGTTATCAGTGCGATTTCACCATCGAGGCGAAACGGGTTTTGGGGCGAAGCGGGCATGGTTATATTTTGTTGATTTCAGTGAGGGCCTTGAGGCTGGGCGTCATGCCAGCTCCGGCTGATTCTGGTGCAACGTAGAAACCATCGACGATTTGAGCCGGTTTCTCCATCCAATCGCGTAACCAGGGGATGTATTCCAGTAACGAGCACGCCGGGTGGGCGAAACAGATATGCTGGTGAACTTGGCACATGTCGCCGACGTGCGGAACAACGGGCAGGCTGTAGCTGCGGGCCAAGTCAGCGACTTGCCAAAACTCTGTGACACCGGCGAGTCTTACCACATCGGGTTGGACGTAATGCACCGCACCGGCCTGGATAAAATCACGGAACTGCGAGGCCATGTAGAGTTGCTCACCCATGGCGATCGGGGTGGCGATGGTCTGAGCCAGGCGACGATGCCCCTCGACGTCGTCGAAGTAGATCGGCTCTTCGATCCAAGCGATGTCGAAGTCCACCAGGCGTCCGGCGGTCTGGATCGCCTGGGGGAGAGTCCAGCGTCCGTTGGCATCGGTCATGATGCGGATATCCGGTCCGAGCGCGTTACGCACGGCCTCGACGCGGCGCAGGTCCTCACGGGGATTGGGGCCACCCACCTTGAGTTTTACGGCACGGTAGCCGTCTTCTTCGACTAAGCGTTTGCAGTCGCTCACCATGGTCTCCAGCGACCAGTTCAGCCAGCCACCGTCGGTGTTGTACGCTTCGACTTTCTTTTTGGCGGAACCGCCAAGAAGTTTCCACAGCGGCTGATCGACTGCTTTGGCCTTAAGATCCCACAGAGCGATATCGATCGCGCCTAGCGCCAGATGCGTGATACCGGCACGACCCACCCAGTAAATTTCCGATTGCTTGTGCAGCTTTTCCCACAGTGCGACCACTTCCTGGGGGTCTTCGCCGATGAGCAAAGGTCCGAAGCTATTGATGATGCAATCCACGATCAGGCGATCGGTTGGCAGGTGGGCGTGGGTTCCGGAGAAGCCGTAGCCGATATGCCCAGTGTCGGTATGAATAGCGACACCCGGAGCGCCCCAATGAGTCAGCTTATGGGTGCTGTCGGCGATACCGCCGCGAGTTACCGGGGCGTGTAGAATGATGGGTTCCAGTTTGGTGATTTTCATATTAGGCAAAATTGTCGAAATTGATCATGGCTTTAACCAGGCCTGCCTCGCGGTGGATTTCAGGAAGGCGTTGGGCGGTGTCGGCAAATTCAAAGCGATGTGTAATCAGCGGCAGTACATCCACTTGCTTGGATTCCATCAGCCTGATGACTTCGCGGAACGTACCGCTCAAGCCGGCGCGGCTGGCCATTAAGGTAAGTTCGCGGCGATGGAAATTGGGATCGTCGAAGGTCATGTCGCCGACGAATAAGCCCAAGAAGACAATGCGTCCGCCGTGTTCGGCGATTTGAAAGGTACCGCGCATCGAGGCCGGACTGCCGGTGGCATCGATGACCACGGAGGGCAA
>JBILJE010000134.1:0-8157 GCA_044377395.1 Rariglobus sp.
CGACGTAGGCGTCGGCGTTGTAGCGCGGGGTTTCGTCGGCGATGCGCTGGGCAAGCAAGCGGCGGATGCCGAAGCGTAGCAGCCAGTCGGGAAGCAGGTTTTTTTCAAGGAGGGCGTCGAGCATGGCGGGAGGGCTTTGGCGGGCGGGGAGGCGGATTAACGTCCAACATTCAACATCCAACATTCAACGTTCATCTCGGCGTGCGGCGGATGTTGGTTCGGGCTGGTTGGATGTTGGGCGTTCAATGTTGAGTGTTGGACGTTGTTAAGGGCTGCGGGTGAATTAACTCTTTTTGGTGAACCAGGGGACGAAAGCGGAGACGCGTTGTTGGTAGGCGCGGTAGGCGTCGCCTCGGGATTTTAGCGATTGGGCCTCCGCCATCGGTACGCCGGTCACGTTAAGCAGCAGATAAAGTATGCCGAGAGGGCAGATCAGACTCGTCCAGCCCCAGGGCGAGGCGCAGGCAAAAACAAAGAATCCGAGCCACACGCACCACTCGAAAAAGTAGTTGGGGTGGCGGCTGTGCGCCCACAGGCCCACCGCGCACACCTGGCCAGCGTTGGCCGGGTTTTGTTTAAACGCGGCAAGTTGGGCGTCGGCTAGCGACTCGCCAAAAAGCGCGACCAGCCACAGGGCAGCGCCGGCGATTTCTAGAACGTGAAATTCCGTCGCCGGGTTGCGGGCGATGAGCAAGAACGGCAGGCCGAGGATCACTACGGAGATGGCCTGTTGTTGAAAAAAGATCCCCATTTTGCGCCCGAAATCCGCCGACCACAGCACCCGCATCGTCTGGTAACGGGCGTCCTCTACGGGGTGGTGGCCGCGGACCCTGCGGTAAAGGTGCGTGCCGAGCCGGACGCTCCAAATGCCGACCAGCGCGGCCATGAGAGCGCGCCGTGGGCCCCAGCCGGCGCCAGTGGTGGCGTAAAATGCGGCGAGTAGGCCAAACGAATAGGCCCAGACGACGTCGACAATCCCGTAGTTGTCCACGCGGCGGGCGAACCAAAAGGTGGCGGCAAACAACCCGCAGAGGGCGGCGGTGGCGATAAGCAGGGTGGGAAGGATCGGCATGGGGGCGGTTTTAAAATCGTTATTGTTTGAGGATTGAGGGTTTTAGGGGAGGGACGACCTCCGTGTCGTCCGGTGCGGTTTGCGGAATGAGAATGAGTAGGAGTTGGAGAACGATTGGCGGGGGTGGAGAGCGATTGCCGTCAGGTACTCGTGGGCCGCCGCAGGCTGCCGAGTTTACGCATGAGAGGACGCAGCGTGTAGTATAGCACGGGGATGATCACCGGAACGCTAAGCGCCCAGGCGGTGAAGGCGTGGATGCCCGTCCAGCCAAAGCGCTGGAGGAACTCGCCGATGGTTTTTTGGGTAAACGTGTCCACCAGTTCATTCAGGCTGAAGGGCGCCTCCTGCACGCCCCAGAGGGTTTCGCCGCAACGCACGTAGACAAAAATCATGCCCAGTTGGACGGGCGTGAGCAGGTAGTTGAGCGCCTGAAGCAGCGGCTGGTTCATCCGCAGTTTTAGGCCGACCAGGACATTGGAAATCGTGGTCAGCCCGAAAAACGGGAGCAGGGAAACCGCTGTGCCGACCGCAAGGGTGGCGGCGATTTTGTCGGGTGTGACGCCTTGCGAGAGCAGCGCGAGGATGGGATCGCCGAGACGGCGTTTCCAGAAAGAGCGGGGGGCCGGAGAAGCGGTCGTGTTCACGCGAAGAGGGTCTTCGCGCCGAGCAGGTAGACGCCGAATCCGGCGATGGCGAGGCTGGCGGGCAGGGCGATTTTACCGGGATTGCGGGTGGCGAAAACCGCGCCGAATTGATCGCTGCGCTGGATGCGGAAAAGTTCGATGAGCACGTAGGTCGCCATGGCTAGGTTTCCCCAGAGGATGATGGCGACAAACCAGAGGATACGGGCGGCGAGGGAGCGCTCTTTCCACGCCACCCAAACAAAGAACGTGATGAACGCCCAGTAGGCGTCGATGAGCGTGGCGATGAACCACGGGTGGGTGAAAACATCACGGGGGATGGCGAAGATCGCGCACTGGGTGCTAGCCCAACCGGTCACGGCCAACATGCTAACGATGATTCCACAAAACAGCAGGCGAAGGAAGAGGAGCATTTTTTTGAAGTAGCGAGTGGTGAGTAGCGAGTAGCGGGTAGGGCGGAGGCGGAACGAGAACGAGTGGCGGAGGGTTCTTCTACTCGCTACTCACTACCCGCTACTCGCTACTTCAAAAAATCACAGCGCGAAGTTGTTGGGGCGGGTGTGGAGGGTTTGGACCACCGAGATGTTGCGCAGGGCGAAGGCTGCCTCGCAGTAGCACAGGTAGTAGCTCCATTTTCGAATGAAGCGCTCGTCGAAGCCGAGTTTACGCACCTCGGTGAGTTTACGTGAAAAGGTCTCGTGCCAGAGGCGCAGGGTGCGGGCGTAGTCTTGCCCCAGATCCGTGATGCCGTGCATCACAAAATCGCCGTGCGAAGAAAGCTGTTCGTTCACTCGGTTGAGCGACAGCAGCAGCGAGCCCGGGAAAATGTGCTTTTGGATGAAATCCACGCCGTTGCGAAACTCGTCGTAGCGGGCGTCCGGGCAGGTGATGAATTGCAAGCCGACCAGCCCGTTGGGTTTTAACACCCGATCGATCACTGCGCAGAAATCGGGAAGGTAATCGTGACCGATCGCCTCCATCATCTCGATGGAGACGATTTTATCGAACTGCCCCGAGAGCTCACGGTAGTCTTGAAAGCGCACTTCAATGCGCTCAGCCAGGCCGGTTGCGGCGATGCGTTGGCGGGCATAGTCGAGCTGGCGTTGCGATAACGTGATGGTGGTCACTCGGCAGCCGTAATTACGGGCGGCGTGCAGCGCCCAGCCGCCCCAGCCCGAACCGATTTCAAGCACATGGTCGGTGGGCTTAAGCTTCAAGCTGCGGCACAGGGCGTCGTTCTTTTCAAACTGGGCCGCCTCGAGCGAAAGATCCGGCGTGGTCCACTTGGCCGCCGAGTACATCATCGAGGAATCGAGAAACAGTTCGAAGAAGTCGTTGGATAAATCGTAGTGCTCACGGATGTTGCGCCGAGCGGTTTCCTGGGTGTTGGGGCGCAGCAGATGGCCGATCCGGTCGGCAAAACGCAGGACGTTGAGCGCGAGTGAGCGGGCCCGTTTCGAGCCGGACATGGTGGGTGCTTGGTCGACGTTGTGGATGAACCAAGCGATCACTGCCGGCAGGTCGGGGGTTTCCCAGTCGCCGTCGATATAGCTCTCGGCGAAACCGATGTCTCCGTGAAGGAAGCACTTTTTGAAAAACTTGGCGCGGCGCACGCGGATCGTGGCGTCGGCGGGGATGTCGAGCGGGAGTTTGCCGCCGGTTGGGGCGGGAGCGCCGAAGGTGCGGCAGGTGCCATCGGGTAGCTCGATGTGCAGGTGGCCGCGCGTCATGCCGGCGAACGTACCGAGCACCGCGCGCTCATAAAACGAACGTCCGCCCATTGTCGACGCGGGTAGGGCGGCGGCGGTTTGAGCGGGGGCGGCGGCAGCGGAGTCGGTGTGGAGGTTCATACGTTCGGTTGGCGGTCAGGCGATGCGCTGGCGTCGTGGTTCAAAGAGACGTGGGGGTGGTAGAGATCGCGTTGGTCGAGTGCGCGTGAGCATTTCTTGAACCAAGGTGTTTTTTTTAGAAAAAGGCGAAGGGCGTGCCAGTGGATCAGTCCGATAATCCGCAAGGTGAGGAGCGGGTATCTGAGCGTAAACCAAGCGAGGCGGGCGTCGGTGAGCGGGCTTGAAGGGCCGTGAAGCGAGCTGGTGAGGGTGCGTTGGGTGCCAACGTAATCGTCGATTTGGACGGAGAGTTTGTCCGTGGGTGCGTGCAGGTGGAAATCGAAGGCAACATCCACGTCCGAGAAGGGGGAAACATAAAAGAACTTCGGGGTGCGGCGGCGGAACTCACCCGGGCTGGTGGCGGCGGCGCCGTGCTGTTGCGGGGCGGGCCCTACGAAGTAGGGTTTCATTTCGCGGAAGGTGTTGGTGACTTCGGCGATGGCCCCGAGGCAGGTTCCGGCGGCGTCATAGCCGTAGTAAAATGAAACGGGGTTGAACGAGTAGCCGAAGACGCGCGGCAGAGTCACGAGCACGACGCGCCCGCCCGAACCGAGATCGACACCGTGGGCGGCAAAAAAAGCGAGTACGCGGGCTTTGAGCGGGGCAAGGGTGGCGTCGGGGTGGGATGCGGCCGATGCAGTGGGGATGTCGGCAGTGGATGGGTTGAAGAGCGGTTCCGAAGTGGGGAGGAAGTCGTTTTCCCTGAAGGAGTAGAGGTTGGGGCGGTTGACCGAAAAAAGGCGTAGCCGGCGGTGCAGAACGGGCAGCTCGTCGAGGTCGACGGCGAGCATGAACAGGCTGTAGGCGAAGCGGTGAGGTTTCGGTAAAAAGCGCGCGTGCAAGACCCGGCATTCGTAGATCCGCGAGTTCATGGGCGGAGGCTTCCCGCACGGTGGGCGTGCGCAGCGGGCTCAATGGGGACTGGGTAGTCAAAACGCACGAAAAAGGTAGGTGTTGGCGAGGTAACGAATGGAGTTATTCCCCCGTTGCAACTGCCCGAGGAAGATTTTTGCATGTGCGAGGTTTGCAGGATGATAAGGGGTAACGAAACCGATTCAGGGTAAGAGGTTAACGCAAAGTTATCAAAGGTTTGGGGTTATTGTGGTTAAATAGCTTTGGCAGGTTCTTCGACAGTTCCAGCGGGTAGATAAAGGCTGCCCAACCATTCGGCATCCAGAGTGGTGTCACAGAGGAAATCGGTAGCCCAGACACAGAGGCCACGGAGGCAAGCCGCTCAAATCTAGCAACAAGCCAATTCAATAGAACGAGTTAACAAGCTAGTCCGAGCCGAGTAATTCGGCGGTTTTTGAGTTATCGAAGTCGTTGAGGCCTCCCATGTCCGAGCTCCGTGGGCTGGGCTCCGTGGCCTTGTGTAACCTGCCGAGGTTCGGTTTTCATCCCGACGACCCACCGGAAACGTCGAGGAACCCTTTGGCACAATCCGCCGACTTTCCGGAGGCAGTGGTCGAAACTGTGATCTTCAAGCCTTCTGTTAGTGGGCAGTAATATTTAGAGTGTCGGATAGTAGATGAACGTGGACGGGTGTCTGACTGATGCGGAGTTTTAACGCTAAGATCGCAAAGAACGCTAAGGAGTAGGGCCTGGGATCGGTCCTTTGCGGTCTTGGCGAACTTTGCGTTAAAATTTCGGTTAAGTACGACCCTTTCGTTCCGAGACTCAAAAATGATTCCAAAACGCCGCCCGCTGCCTAGGGTCGGCGGCATGACCGGCCCCACGCCCGCAACCCCTTCGTCTGTCGCCGCGCCGCAGCCCGCCCCTGCGCCCGCGCCAGCCACCGCCGCCGTGCCGGTCGTGCTCGACTGGGGGCGCACCCGCTACGAGGCGGCCTGGCGCGCCCAGGACGAACTGGTTGCCCGCCGCATCGCCGGTGAGATCGGCGACACCCTGGTTTTTACCGAACACGAGCCGGTTTACACCGTGGGCCTGCGCAGCGGCGCTGCCGACCACCTGGTCTGGGCCGCCGACCACCTTGCCCGCGAGGGCATCGAGGTGGTCAAAACCAACCGCGGCGGCGACATCACCTACCATGGTCCCGGCCAGCTGGTGGGTTACCCGATTGTCGACCTGTCCGCGCGAAAGGATCTCCACGAATACCTGCGGCTGCTCGAACAGGTGATGATTAACACCGTTGGCGGCCTCGGTTTGGTGGCCACGCGCCGCGAGGGCAAAACCGGCATTTGGGTGGGCACGCGCAAGATCGCCGCCATCGGCGTGGCGGTGCGCCGCTGGGTCGCCTACCACGGTTTCGCGCTCAACGTGCAGCCCAACCTCGCGCATTTCCAGGGCATCGTGCCCTGCGGCATCAGTGCCACCGAGGGCACTGTCACCTCGCTGCAGGCCGAGCTCGGCCACCAAGTCGACCTGGCTGACGTCAAAGCGCGGCTGGCGAGGGAGTTTGGCGCGCTCTGGCCTCTGTGGTTCCGCGACGTTTCCGGTGGGTAGCGAGAAGGGAAAAACAGACCGTCGGAGGGTGTCACAGAGCCGAGCCGGAGCGCCGACACAGAGTTTAAAGACACGTAGTCCCAATAGACTTCGCTGTTTCTGAAGCATTTAAGCACCCTTCCGTCTGGGGTCCTTACTCCTTCCTTGTATTGCTATTATGATATTTTAATCGCTGCTGCGGATCGAACTCTGTGATCTCTGTGTCTGGGCTCATGCTCGGCTCTGTGATACCTTCCGAATTTCCGTTGTTCGATTTTTCGCACTCTGAAACTGTCGAATAATCGCCCCTCTACGAACAACCCAGCCCTAAAAAAATCGCGACCATAAGCGTGCATTGGCGGCTAAAACTGTTTTGAGTGCCGCCTTTCATCCGATGGAAGACACCTCGCGCAAACCCTCCTGGCTTCGTGCCAAACTCCCTACCGGCCCCGGCTACGCCGCCGTGCGCAAGCTCGTCGAGGACACCTCGCTGCACACCGTCTGCCAGAGTGCGCAGTGCCCCAATCTCGGCGAATGCTGGTCGCGTGGCACTGCCACCGTGATGATCCTGGGAAACATCTGCACACGCTCGTGTAACTTTTGCGCGATTCAGACCGGCCGCCCCACCGAGCTTGACCTCGGCGAACCCGCCCGCGTTGCCGAGGCCGTCGCCAAGATGAACCTGCGCCACTGCGTGATCACTTCGGTGGCTCGCGATGAGTTGAAAGACGGCGGCGCCTCCGTCTGGGCCGCGACCATCCGCGCCATCAAACACCTCAACCCGAACACCGCCATTGAGGTTCTCACCCCCGATTGGAAGGGCCAGATGGAGCACCTCGACACCGTGCTCGACGCCAAGCCGGACATTTTTAACCACAACCTGGAGACCGTCGAGCGACTGCAAAAGCCCGTGCGCGTGCAGGCCCGCTACGACCGCTCGCGCTCGGTGCTCCAGTACGCCAAAGCCCGCGGTTTCACCACCAAGACCGGCATCATGCTCGGCCTCGGCGAGCGCGAGGATGAGATCGAAAAAACCCTGCGCGACATCGCCGCCGACAAAACCGACATCCTCACCATCGGCCAATACCTCCAACCGACCCCGCAGCACTGGAAAATCGCGCGTTGGGTCCACCCCGACGAGTTTTTGCGCTGGAAGGAATTCGGCCTGTCGATCGGCATTGGCGTGGTCGAGAGCGGCCCGATGGTGCGTTCCAGCTACCACGCCGACGAGCAGTCGAAAAAGTACACCGGGGTGGAGCACCTCAACAACGCCAACGCCCTGGCCGGCGCGTAAGGGGTTCGGACGGCGGAGAACGGAGGGCGGAGGGCGGAGAACGTTCAACATCCAACATTGAACATCCAACGTTCAACTCGGAGTGCAGGGGGCAGCGGTTGAATTTTGGGTGTTGGACGTTGGATGTTGAACGTTGGATGTTGGACGTTGAACGTTGAGTGTTGAACGTTGTTCAGGTCGGAGGTCCTCGTGGCCCTGAGCGTGAGCTCGGGGTTCCTCTAGTCGTCGGGCCGCTCGACGACCACTCATTTTTTTCATAGGCGGGCAAAGATTTAACTTAACCCGAGGCGGAAACGACCGATGGTTTTATAAACCACACGAATCCGTGGTTGTGTTAACTTAACCCCGCTATGCCACATATCACCCCTGAAGTTATTGGCGCGAAACTCATCCTTCGCGGAATCCACCTTAACCTTACCGACGCCATGCGCTCGATCATCCACGAAAAAGTGGGTCGGCTGCTGCGTCATGAACCCCGTATCGACCGCGTGCGCATCGATGTCGACCTCGACAAAACCAAGGGCTCCAAGGCCCACTTCGTGGCCAAGGGCCACATCGAGATCAGCGGGCCGGACCTAAACGCTTCGGTCGATTCCGACGACGCCTACAAATCGGTCGATCTGCTTATCGACAAACTCGACGGCTTGCTGCGCAAGCGCCACAGCGAGCTTAAGGAAAAGCGCCACCACCCGCATTCCATCGAACTCGGCGGCGCCCTGCCCAAGGCGGTCTGACTCACCGCAGGTTTTCCCCAATGGGGTGAACACCTACTTCGCGATAAAAAACCCGGCCGTTTGTTGGCTGGGTTTTTTTATGTCC
>JBILJE010000135.1:0-8139 GCA_044377395.1 Rariglobus sp.
TGCTCGCTCACGCCAAAGACGCTGCCGAGGCCGCCAGCCGAGCCAAGGCCGACTTCCTAGCCAACATGAGCCACGAAATCCGCACTCCCATGAACGCGGTCATCGGCATGACCGAGTTGTTGCAAGGTTCGCCGCTCAACGCCGAACAAACCGAGTTTGTTGGCACCATCCGCACCAGTGGCGACGCCCTGCTGACGCTCATTAACGACATCCTCGATTTCTCCAAGATCGAGTCCGGCCACCTCGAACTCGAGCACATGCCGATCAACCTGCGCGACTGCCTGGAAACCGCCGTATCGATCAGCTGGCACAGTGCCGCCGCCAAGGGGCTCGACCTGATGATCGAGATCGAACCGGGCACCCCCGAGGCCATGCTTGGCGACTCCACCCGCCTGCGCCAGGTCGTCACCAACCTGTTGAGCAACGCGGTCAAATTCACCTCTCAAGGCGAGGTTTTAGTGAGCCTCTACCTGCAAGCGGACCAGCGCCTGCGCTTCGCGGTGCGCGATACCGGCATGGGCATCCCCGCCGACAAGCTCGACCGGCTGTTCAAGTCGTTTAGCCAAGTCGACAGCTCGATTACGCGTAACTTCGGCGGCACGGGGCTGGGGCTGGCGATCAGCCAACGCTTGGTCGAACTCATGGGAGGTCGCATCGGCGTGGAATCCACGCCCGGGCAAGGCTCCACCTTCAGCTTTGAGATTCCTTATGCGGCGACCAACTGCCCGCCACGAACCAGCCTCGGGGATGGCACTGAATTGGTCGGCCGACGCCTGCTCATCGTCGATGACAACGCCTCCAACCGTCGCATCCTCGCCAACCAGACCCGCGGCTGGGGCATGGACACCCAAGCGGTCGCTTCGGGTGTCGAAGCGCTTCAGTTAATCGACTCCGGCACCCGCTTTGACGCGGCGCTCATCGACGTGCAAATGCCCGACATGGACGGGATAACGCTCGCCGGCGAACTGCGTCGGCGGCTACCCGCCAGCCAACTGCCGCTGATCGCGTTAACCTCGCAAGGGGCCACGGCGCAGTCCTTCGCCGGGCTCGACGTTGCCCGCGTGTTGAGCAAACCCGCGCGCGCCGAGGTGCTGAAAGCGGCGCTACGCGACTTATTTCAGCCCAAACCGGCGTCGAACACCGCCGCAGCGACTTCAGGACAGGGCGCGGGTTCAGGCGAGGCGGCGAGCGCGCCACCCGCCACGGCGGCGACGACGGCAGTCGGTGCGAGTGTGCAATCGGGAGCGGACGCGCCTGCGGAGAAACCGGCGATGCGCATATTATTGGTGGAAGACATCGAGATTAACCAACAAGTGGCGACGCTGCTTTTGGGGCGACTGGGGTACACGGCGGCGATTGCCAACAACGGCGTGGAAGCGCTCGAAGCGGTGGCGCGGGAGAGTTTTGACCTGATCTTTTTGGACATGCAGATGCCCGAGATGGACGGGTTAACCTGTGCTGGGCACCTCTGCGAAAAGTATCCGGAGGCGACGCGCCCATGGATCACGGCGATGACGGCCAACGCGCTGGAAGGCGACCGCGAGAAGTGTATTGGGGCTGGCATGGACGACTATGTGAGCAAGCCGATCAGCGGCCAGGCGCTGGAGGTGGCGATCGCCAGAGCCGCCGAAGGGTTGCGCGGTCGGCGGGAGGTTCAAGGCCCAATGTCAAATGACCAAGGCCCAATGTCAAATGACCAAGGCCCAATGACTAATGACCAATGCCCAATGCCCAATGTCCAATGACCAATGTCCAATGACCAATGCCCAATGTCCAATGTCCAATGACCAATGCCCAATGTCCAATGTCCAATGACCAATGCCCAATGTCCAAGGCTCAATGACCAAGGTCCAATGACCAAGGCCCAATGACCAAGGTCCAAGGTCCAATGCTCAACCCTCGGAGTACCCCACGCGTTGAACGTTCACCGCACCACCGCCTGCTAAACATTTGCCCTTAGTTCTTGGTCCTTAGTCCTCGGCCATTGGTCATTGAGCATTGGCCATTGATCCCCCCTCCCCCTCTTTTTCCGTTTGTACCCGCGCCGTTTGATCTCCGGACTGCCCCTTTTCCTATCACCATGTCACTAAACTCCACGCCGCTCCGCACCCTTGATCCCGAGATCCACTCGGCCCTCGCCTCCGAGTTTTCCCGTCAGCAGAGCCACATCGAGCTCATCGCCTCCGAAAACTTCACCTACCCGGCCGTCATGGAGGCCCAGGGCAGCGTGCTCACCAACAAATACGCCGAGGGTTACCCCGCCAAGCGCTGGTACGGCGGCTGCGAGTACGTCGACAAGATCGAGCAAATCGCCATCGATCGCGCCAAACTGCTCTTCGGCGCCGAGTACGCCAACGTCCAGCCCCACTCCGGCTCGCAGGCCAACACCGCCGTCTACGCCTCGGTGCTCACCCCCGGTGACAAACTTTTGGGTATGAACCTCAGCCACGGCGGCCACCTCACCCACGGCAATCCGGCGAATTTCTCCGGTAAACTCTACAATTTCGTCCAATACGGCGTTCGCGAAGACACCGGCCTGATCGACTACGACGAACTCGCCGCCATCGCCCTGCGCGAGAAGCCCAAGATGATCACCGTGGGCGCCTCCGCCTACTCGCGCGTGATCGACTTCGCCCGCATGGGTGAAATCGCCCGCTCGGTCGGCGCCTTCCTGTTTGCCGACATCGCCCACATCGCCGGCCTGGTCGCGGCAGGAGTTCACCCGTCGCCCTTCCCGCACGCCGATTTTGTTACCACCACCACGCACAAAACCCTGCGCGGCCCGCGTGGCGGCCTGATTTTGGCCAAGGCCGTGCACGGCAAGGCGCTGGATTCCGCCGTGTTCCCCGGCACCCAAGGCGGCCCGCTCATGCACGTGATCGCCGCCAAGGCCGTGTGCTTCGGCGAAGCCCTCAAGCCCGAGTTCAAAACCTACGCCCAGCAAGTGGTTAAAAACTCGCAAGCCCTCGCCGCCGCCTTTGTTAGCCGCGGCTACAAGCTGGTTTCGGGCGGATCCGACAACCACCTATTCCTCGTCGACCTGCGCCACAACCTTCCCGAGCTCACCGCCAAAAAGGCGCAAGAGACGCTCGATCTGGCGCACATCACGCTCAACAAAAACACGGTCCCCTTCGAGACCCGTTCGCCCTTCCAAGCCTCCGGCATCCGCGTCGGCACGCCGTCGATCACCTCGCGTGGTTTTGTGGAGTCCGACATGGACGAAGTGGCAGCGGTGATTGATCTGGTGCTCAAAGCGATCGGCACCGAAGGCGAAGCCGCCGCGCTGACCGCCGCCAAAGCCCGCGTGGCCGTGGTGACAGCCAAGTACCCGTTACCCTACACGCTCTGAGGGCGCGAAAGCATGGGCCAACCTTCGTAGGCAGTAACAATTAAAGTGTCGGATTCTGAACCGGAATTTTAACGCAAAGTTCGCCAAGACCGCAAAGGACCGATCCTAGGCCCGACTCCTTAGCGTTCTTTGCGATCTTAGCGTTAAAACTCCGCATCCGTCCGACTCCCGTCCACGTTCACCCACCCTGAAGTTTCCATTTGCTCAGCGCTAGGGGCCGCACCACGGTTTCCCTTTTTCCATGAGCGAGACTTCCTTGACCGATATTTCCAACGACCAGCACGCGGTTCGCCGCCAAAAACTGGCCGAGATGCGCGCTGGTGGCTTTGACCCCTTCCGCGCCAACGTCGCCCCTACCCATTTTTCCGACGAGGCCAAGGCGCTCTACGTCGAAGAACAGGATAACACCGTAACCGTCACCGTCGCTGGTCGCCTCATCACCTTCCGCGTGCAGGGCGGCAGCTCGTTCGTAAAAATCCAAGACCAGCAGGGCCCCATTCAGCTCTATTTCCGCCGCGACGTGCTCGGCGAGGAGCGCTACGGCGTCTTCAAAAAATCCCTCGACCTCGGTGACATCATTGGCGTCACCGGCACGCTCTTTAAAACCAAGACTGGCGAAATCACCGTACGCGTCGACGCGTTTACCCTCGTCTCCAAAGCCCTGCGCCCGCTGCCCGAAAAGTGGAGCGGTCTCACCGATTCCGAGCAGATCTACCGCCAGCGTTACCTCGACCTGATTGTTAACACCGAGTCGCGCCACCGCCTGATCACACGCTCGAAAATCGTTTCGCACATCCGCCGCTTTTTGGAAGACCGCCAGTTCCTCGAAGTGGAAACGCCCGTTTTGCAGGCCATCGCCGGTGGCGCCGCCGCCCGCCCGTTCCAGACCCACCACAACGCCCTCGGCGCCGACTTCGTGTTGCGCATCTCGCTCGAACTTTATCTCAAGCGCATGCTCGTTGGCGGTTACGACCGCGTGTTCGAGATCGGCCGCAACTTCCGCAACGAAGGCGTCTCCCGCCGCCACAACCCCGAGTTCACCATGCTCGAGGTTTACCAGGCGTATAGCGATTACCGCGGCATGATGACGATGGTGCAGGACCTGTTGCGCTCGCTCTGCCAAAACGTGCTCGGCGTCTCCCAGATCAAACACGCCGCCAGCGGCGAGCTGATCGACTTCGGCGGCACCTGGCGCGAGGTGAAGTACAAGGACCTCATCGTCGAAAAAACCGGCGACGCCGACTGGTTCAGCCGCACCAAAGAAGAAAAGATCGCCGGCGTGCAAAAGCTCGGCCTTTACGCCGACCCCAAGTGGCTCGACTACGAGCTGACCAACGAGATTTTCGGTAAACTCATCGAGCCGACGCTCATCCAGCCCACCTTCGTCACCCACTTGCCGAAAGAGCTGTGCCCGCTGGCCAAGATCACCCTCGATGACCCGACCACGATCGACGTGTTCGAGCTGATCATCGGCGGCATGGAAGTCGCGCCCGCCTACTCGGAGCAAAACGACCCCGACGTGCAGCGCGCCATGTTCGAAGCGCAAGCCGGCGAAGAGCAGCAGAAGATCGACCACGACTTCCTCCTCGCCCTCGAACACGGCATGCCCCCCGCCGGCGGCATGGGCATCGGCATCGACCGGTTGTGCATCCTGCTCACCGGAGCCGAGAGCATCCGCGACGTGATCCTCTTCCCGCAACTGCGCCCGGGCAGCTAAGCGGCTGAGAAGTTACACAGAGGGCACAAGAGGAGACACAGAGGCCACGGAGACCCGCTTTATTCATTCACGATCAAATTGGCCAGGGACGGCCAATTCCTTCCACCCTCTACCACTCGAAGAAACCAAGAAAAACTTAGCCGCAAAAAAGCGCAGTAGTCGCAAAAAGTGAAAGCCCCTCCTTTTTTTGCGCCTTTTGCGCCTCTTTGCGGCCAATGCCTCGATTGAATTCCCCTCCTCCGTGACCTCCGTGCCACCTCTCGTGCCCTCTGTGTAACTTTCCGACCTCCGCCCCCCCCCGATGCCCTGGTACCTCTATCTCGCCCTCAAGCAGCTCTTCCCCAGCGGGAAACGGCTGTCGTTTTTCACGGCGATTTCGATTCTCGGCGTGGCCTTGGGCGTAGCCACCCTCGTCGTGACCAACAGCGTCATGGGCGGTTTCGGCTACGAAATCCGCCGCATGATCATCGACACCCAGGGCGATGTGCAGATTCGCGCCCGTGCCCTGATCGAGCAGCCCGAGTCGCTCATCAAAACCGTCGCCAAAGTCCCCGGCGTGCTTGGCATCACCCCGTTTGCCGAGGGCGTGGGCATGCTCGAATACGGGCGCAAACCCGCATTCCCCGTCCTCCAGGGCATTGATGTTAATCGGGTTAACACCGTCATTCCGCTCAACCGCTTTATCCGCGTCGGCTCGCTCGACGAACTCGACGACGACACCGTCATCATCAGCTCCCAGCTCGCCTATTCGCTCGGCGTGGTGCTGGGCAGTAAAGTCACCATCTCGTCCCCGCTACTCATCGAGCGGCTCAAAAACGACGAGGTGTTTCTCCCCCGCGAGCTCGTCGTGGTGGGCATTTTCGAGATCGGCCACCAGCAGCTCGATAGCAACACCGTGCTGGTCACCCTTCGCCGCATGCAGGACCTCTACGGCCTCGGCGGTGCGGTTCACGGCCTCAACGTCAAAATCGCCGACAACCTCGACGCCGATGTCATGGCCAAACGCATCAACGCCGTGTTACCCCAGCAGCCCGAAACCACCGCCCGCTCCTGGATCGAGGCGAACAGCGAGTTCCTCTTCGTCCTGCAAATGGAGAAAAACTTAGTCTCTATCCTCCTGCTCTTCATCATCCTCGTCGCCTCGTTCTCGATCATGAGCTCGCTGTTAACCACCGTGGTGCGCAAGACCCGCGAGATCGGCCTGCTCGGCGCGCTCGGTGGCCGCCCCCGCGAAATCGCCGCCTGCTTCTGCGTCCAGGGTTTCCTCATCGGCCTGATCGGCACCGCCGGCGGCTTGGCGCTCGGCTTCGGGTTTCTGCAGGTGCGCAACGAGTTGTTGCTCCTCTTCACCAAACTCACCGGCAGCCAGGAGACGCTGGAGCGCTTTTATCAATTCAGCAAAGTCCCCGCGCACATGGAATCGGCCGACCTCGTCGTAATCATCGTCGGCACCATCGTGATTTCGACCCTCGCGGGTATTTTCCCAGCCTGGCGCGCCTCGCGCCTCAAACCCGTGGAGGCCCTGCGCAATGAATGATTCAAGCAGCGCAGACTACCGGATCGGAGTTTTAACGCAAAGTTCGCCAAGGCCGCAAAGTACCGATCCTAAGCCCGACTCCTTAGCGTCCTTTGCGATCTTAGCGTTAAAACCCCGCATGCTACAGGATCTGTTCTTTGCGCTCCTTGCGTTTTTTTGCGGCCAAACTGCCTTGGTTTCATGCGGTAATTCCCATGTTACTGCCTCTAGCAGGAAGAAACATTCAAAGTATCGGATTCTGAACCGGAATTTTAACGCAACGTTCGCCACGACCTCAAAATACCGATCCTAAGCCCGACTCCTTAGCGTTCTTTGCGATCTTAGCGTTAAAACTCCGCATCCGTCAGACACCCGTCCACGTTCAGCTCAGCGACCCAGCACCTCTATCCGACACTTAAAATGTTACAGCCTACTAGCAGGAAGAAACATTCAAAGTATCGGATTCTGAACCGGAATTTTAACGCAAAGTTCGCCAAGACCTCAAAATACCGATCCTAAGCCCGACTCTTAGCGTTCTTTGCGATCTTAGCGTTTAAAACTCCGCATCAGTCAGGCCACCCGTCCACGTTCAGCTACTAAACCACACTCTACATGTTACTACCTACTCGCCCATGAGTAACAACCTCCTCGAAGCCTCCGCTCTCACCAAAACCTACCTCAGCGGCGAGCGCCGTCTCGATGTCCTGCGCGGCGTGAGCCTGTCCGTCTGCGACGGCGAAAGCGTGTCCATCCGCGGCGAATCCGGCTCGGGCAAATCCACCCTGCTCCACCTGCTCGCCGGTCTCGACGCGCCCGACACCGGCAGCGTCCGTTGGGCCGGTTCGACCGACACCGGAGCCGTCCGCCGCGCGCGGTTTTTGGGCATGGTGTTCCAGTCGTTTTACCTGATTCCCGAGCTCGATGCGCTGGGCAACGTGCTCATGGCTGCGCGGGTTGCCGGCAAAGTCGGCGCCGCCGAAAAAGCCCACGCCCGCGAGCTGCTGGCCCGCGTCGGTTTGGCCGAGCGCGCCCACCATTTACCCTCGCAACTCTCTGGCGGTGAACGTCAACGCGTAGCGGTTGCCCGTGCGCTGATGAATTCCCCTCGCCTGATTCTGGCCGACGAACCCACGGGTAACCTCGACGAAAAGACCGGCGACTCGATCATCGACCTACTCCTCGGTCTATGCGCCGAAAGCCAAATCGCGCTCGTTCTGGTTACGCACAACGCCGCCCACGCCTCCCGCACTGCGCGTACCTTGTTTATGCACGAAGGAGCGCTGCGATGAACTCGGTGCGGCCGTCGATCGCACCCAGAGCAATCCTCATTTAATTAACCGCAAAAGGCGCAAAATGACGCAAAAGTGGTGATTAGATTCCCCCTTCCGGCTTTTGCGTCATTTTTGCGTTTTTTGTGGTTAAAAATGCCGACTGCTTCTCCTTCGTGTTAGACTTCCACTCTCCCTAATCCCATGAGCTTTTTCTCCTCCCCCAAACCCAAGGTTAAGTGCGGCGTCATCGGCGTCGGCTCGCTCGGCCAGCACCACGCGCGCATCT
>JBILJE010000136.1:0-8119 GCA_044377395.1 Rariglobus sp.
CCGATCTCCTCGACCACGTGTTTGGCTCGCTGATACGCATCGGCGCTCGTGCGGTCTTTGGCAGCCTCGACCTGCGCGGAGGTCGCCTCGACCAGCAAGGAAACGCCCAACACCTTGGCGACCTCCATGCACTCCCGGTGCCGCGCTGCAAACAACCCATCGACCAACGCGTGCTTGTGATGGGTGTTGAAAATCCAGAAATGCGCGCCCTTGGGCAGCGGCACGGTGTCGAAGCGCGGACCGCGGCAGTCGATGAACACCAGGTGATCGCCCTTGCCGAAGCCGGAAACTCCTTGGTCAAGGATGCCGCAGGGCACACCCACGAAGTTGTTTTCGGCGTGTTTACCGATCTTCACCAAGGTCTCACGGTCGGTGTGCTGGCCGGTGATCGCGAGGAAGGCCAAACCGGAGGCCAACTCGATTGCCGCGCTGCTAGAAAGGCCCGCGCCCGTGGGCAGGTCGGAAATGGCCACATAGTCAAACCCTTGGGGCGCATTCAGCCCGAAAGCAGGTAGGGCGGCAATCACCCCGAGCGGGTAATTAATCCAGCTGGCCTCGCCGGTTTGCCTCTCACTGACCGAGGCGTCGAGGGTGACGGTCTTGCCGGTGAACTCGCTGTAAAACACCCGCTTACCGTCGGTGCGTGGCGCGATGGCTACGGCCACACCGCGGTCAACGGATGCACCCAGAACGGTGCCACCGTTGTAGTCGGTGTGGTTACCGATGAACTCAATACGACCCGGCGCACGAGTGATGGTAGACGGCTCCCGGCCGTGGATTTGTTGAAAGAGGGCGGCGATCTTTTGCTTCATATTGAAGCCTGCCGGAATGCCCCAGAACGCCGCGCGCCGTCAACGGTCTTCGTCGCCCCGCGCATCCCCAGGGGAATTAGTCAGCACGGCTTAACCCGACCATAACGCCTTCTTCGCAACCCACACGCCCAGTTTACGTCTTGGGCACGCCCTCGAAGCCCGCTGGGGCCTCGCCTTGCGCGCCCTTGGCCACGAGTTGCAACAGGTAGGCCATCGCCTCCACGCGGCCCATGCCCCGCTTCACCACCAGTTGGTCACAGCGTTTACTCAACTGTTCGGCCATGATCGCGGCAGCTGCGGGCGTCGGCGCGCCCCATTTCAGGCACAGTTGGGAGAGTTGCTCGTGTTCGGTCATGGCAGGTCGATGAGTTCAATAAATCCCTCGCCGCCAGGCTCGGGCGCAAACGGCAGCGCCGGGTCCAGCCCGAGCTTGTTCACCAGGGCCAGCCCGATAAATCCGCCCGCCCCGTCAGCGACCGCCGAACGCAGTTCGCCCAAGCGCTTTTCCCCCTGCAACAGCGCGGCCGGCACCGCCGGAGCCAGGCGTCCTCCGGCCCGCACCCGCACCAAGCGCCGCCGCACGGTACCCATGGCCTTGAGTCGCGCCATCACCTCTTGCCCCAGATAACAGCCCTTGGTGTAGGAAACCGCCACCGCGTCCAAACCGCCCTCGTTGGGCAGCTCGCCCGTCCCGATATCACGCGGCACCAGCGGAATCCCCGCCGCGATCCGCAACCGCTCCACGTCGTCCGCACCGATATCCGCCAACGCGCCATGCGCAGGTGCCTGAGACCCTGCGGGTCGAAGCCATTCAAAAGTCGTGCCTCCGTCGCGTCGTCCGCGAAACACCCAGCCCCCACCCGCCCGCGTAAACTCGCCCGCCACCGGCACCGCTCCTGCGGCTTCTCCAAGCCACGCCTCCGCGCCTTCGCCACCCAGCGCCAGTCCCTGCCACGCTGCGGTCGCATCATCGATGACCACATCGTCGGCGATGATGTACGCTTCCAACCGCTCCCGGATCACCGCCGCGTCCGAAGAAAAACTTATAACCCAAAGCAGATCAGCGGCTTCCCGAAGCACAAAACTGTCGGCCAAAACCTTGCCCTTCTGGTTGAGCCACAGCCCGTAGGCCACCGGAGGCGCCGCAGCGGGGCGCAACTCCTGCGTAAACTGCCCCTGCAAAAAGCTTAACGCATCCTCGCCACTCACCCGCAAACAGGCGCTCGGCTGATAGCGATGTTGCCACCCACCAGCGGGGCTAAAATTTTCGTTATTCTTATCCAAATGCACGCGAGTGGTTTGAGATTGGGCGCGGGGGATTCCAACAACTTTTTATTGACGGCCGACGATCTGCGGCTACTTCTCACCTCGTTCGATTTAAACACTTCTCCTGCTTAGCAGGAGTTTTTGGGGTAACTAAGAAAGCAAATGGCCGGTCGCTTAGGGGTAGGCGACCGGCCAACTTATTTTTAAACCTTCACTGCTCGCCCCGACCACCTCGACCCAACGACGACACCGCGTTCATCCTGACGCGGTTTTTTTATTGCCCGCCTCCGAGGGAGATGAGGCCGCCGCCCGCCTCATCTGCGCTGGATGCTTGCGCTCGGCCCAAACGTTACCCCAAGTTCTTACCTTTATGCACAAGACCTCCGACATCAATGTCGTGGAGACCCGCCCTCTCCCCTCGCCTGCCCAGCTGCTCGCCGCGCTACCCAAGACTGAGGCTCAAGCCGACTTCATCACCCGCTCCCGCGACGAGATCAACCGGCTCATTTTCACCAGCGATCGCCGCTTCCTGCTTATCATCGGGCCGTGCTCGATTCATGACGTCGAAGCCGGCCGCCACTACGCTCGCCGTCTGGCCGCCCTCGCCAGCGAAGTCTCCGACCGCATCCTGGTCGTCATGCGCGTCTATTTCGAAAAACCGCGCACCACCGTGGGCTGGAAGGGCCTGGTCATGGACCCGCATCTCGACGGCACCCACGACATCGCCGCCGGCCTGCGCCTCGGTCGCTCGTTCCTGGGAGAAGTCCTCGACCTCGGCCTGCCTACCGCCACCGAGTTCCTCGACCCCATCACCCCCCAATACATCGCCGACCTGGTCTGCTGGGGCGCGATTGGCGCTCGCACCACGGAATCGCAAACCCACCGCCAGCTCGCCTCCGGCCTGTCCATGGCCATCGGCTTCAAGAATGGCACCGACGGCAACCTGCAGACTGCGGTCAACGCGATCAAAGCCGCCGGCCAGCCGCAGACCTTCCTCGGCGTGAGCCTCGACGGCGCGGCCTCGGCGATCGTCACCCGCGGCAATCCCCATTGCCATATCGTGCTGCGCGGCGGTTCGGCCGGCCCTAACTACTCCGCCGAGCACATCACCAAGACCGAGCAAGCCCTCGTCAAAGGCGGCCTCACGCCCTCGATTTTGGTCGATGCCTCCCACGACAACTCGGCCAAAAAACCCGAGCTGCAACCCGACGTCATCCGCGTCCTTCTTCAGCAGATCGCCGCGGGCAACACCTCCATTATGGGTGCCATGGTCGAGAGCAACCTGGAGAGCGGCAGCCAATCCTTCCCGCAACCCAAGGAAAACCTCCGCTTCGGCGTGAGCATCACCGACGGCTGCATCGGCTGGGAAACAACCGAAAAAATGGTGCGCGAAATCCACGCCGCCTTGGCCCCGCACTTCGCCTAACGGAGCAGACTTCCCTGTCTGCTCAGGACGCTTCACTTCACGCGCCTCAACGTGCGGGAAGCGAATTGGCCAACTCGGCCCCGAGCGCGTCCACACCGGCACTGAGCGCAATCGCCAGCGCACCGAAATCCTTGCCGTCCCAGGCCCGCTCAGGCGCAGTGAACGTCTTGCGCAGCACCATCGCGCCACCCGCTCCAGCCTCCGTGATCTCGACCACCGCAACCAACGAAGCGACGGTGCGCCCATCGACCCGGCGCTCACCCTCACAGCGGGAAACAATCACAGCCACATCGTAATCCCGCACGACTTCGAAGGGGAAGGGCTGCGTATAAACGCGACTCACCTGCGGCGAAGCCCCCAAGCGGTCCGCCAACGCGTGCCCGATGCTGGTGGCCAGTGGCTCAGCCCAACGCGAAAAACTGTGGTACGTGATCTCGTTGCCCGCTTCACGCACGACGAGGTCTTTACCGTTCAAATACGGCGCGATTTCGATGCGCTTCAAGCCGAGCACCAAAGCCTTCTCAGACTTGGCCGGTTGAGTCACGTCGGGCACGCCCCGATTGAGCACGTAATAGCGCGTGGGATCGGACGAGGGCGCGGGCAACAGGGAGCACCCAGCCAGAGCCAGCACACAGAGGCTGAGCATCGGCAGGCGGAGGAGGCGGAAGGGCGCGGTAAAATTCATCGACGTGGTAACCGTTAAAATCACTTGGTGGGAAGGAGCGGGGTCTTGCGACCGCTGAGCAGCGCACTCGGGTTGCGCTCCAGAAAATCGGCCAGCCCGCGCACGGCGGAGGCCGCTTCGCCGAGCTTCATCAACGCCTGGGCCGCCTCGTCGCCCAGATTCTGCTGGGCGCTGACGAATTTCTGCACGGTGGCTGCGGTGCCATTAAACACCACCACCGTCGCGCGCACCTCATCAAGCGTCTTGGCCAGATCCGTTCCCTTCGGGCCGTTCTGGGCGTAGTCGCCGAGGATGAGATCGAGCTTTTGCGCGGCCGCACTCAATCGCTCCAGCGATTGCTTGAGCTCGGGCGAGGCGGCCAGGTCACGGATCGCCGTGCCGGCCTTGGCCCATTCGGCCACCAGGGCGCCCGTGTCCATCGCGTTGACCTTCGCCCGCGTGTCGGCCAGCAGGCCCTGCACCTCAAGCGACAGCGCCTGAAAATCGATACGCTTCAAGTTATTCAAAATCACCGTGAGGTTGGACTGGAACTCCGAAATCGCCGAGGGCACCGCAGGCATTTCGAGGTACTTCGACGCCAGATCCGCGCGCGCTTTGAACGGATAAATTGCCGGATCGAGAAAATCGAGCTCCACAAAAAGCAACCCCGTCGCCAGGCCGATGACGCCGAGTTGGGCGCGCAGGCCGCGGTCCACGAGACCCTGAAGCTGGCCGGCCTGGGTCACGTCAATGAGCTGGCCCTTTTCGTCGGCGATGAGGTTGCGGTTGAGCTCGCAGGCAACGGCCACCAGCGAGTGATTGGTGTTGGGCACGTAGCGCAGGCTGATGTCCACCACGCGGCCCACCCGCACCCCGCGTAACTTCACCGGCGAGCCCAGATCCAAGCCGTGGATCGACTCGTCAAAGTACACCACGAAGCGCTCGGGGCGGGAAAAAAAATTGATACCGCCGAATGAGAACAGCGCGACCATGCCTAGCACGAGCGCACCCAGGACAAACAAACCGACAACGGCAGGACTGACTTTGGTCTTCACAGTAAAAGAGGGTTAGGCGGGAGCGGGCTCAAGGGGAAGGCTTGTTTTGGCGGCCGGCAGCGGCGGCATCCTCGCCGCGCCCCAAAAACTCGCGCACGCGCACATCAGGACAAGTGTTAACCAGCACGCGGGGGTCGCCCTCGGCGATGATGCCTTTGGCCTGCTTGTCGAGCATGATGACCCGGTCGGCTATGGCGAAAATCGACGCCAGTTCATGCGAGACCACCACGCAGGTCATGCCGAGCAAATCGCGCAAATTCACGATCAGCTCGTCGAGCCGCCGCGAGGTGAGCGGGTCGAGGCCGGCCGAGGGCTCGTCAAAAAACACGATCGCCGGATCCAGCGCGAGGGCGCGGGCCAGGCCGGCGCGCTTTTTCATGCCACCGCTGATTTCCGCCGGGTAATAGGCGCCGTAGCCGGAAAGTCCCACCTGCGCGAGTTTCATGCAGGCCAGCTCGGCACGCTCGGCTGCGTCAAGCGGGGTGTACTCCTCCAGCGGCAACATGACGTTCTCCAGCAGGTTGAGCGAACTCCACAGCGCGCCTCCCTGGTAGAGTACGCCGATACGCTGCAGGATTTCGCGCTGGCGGTCGGCGCTGGCCGAGTTGTAGCACTCGCCGAAAAACTTAACCGTGCCGGCGGTCGGCAGGTTGAGGCCGACCAAGTGCCGCAGCAGCGTGCTTTTGCCGCAACCGGAGCCGCCGATGATAAAAAAAATCTCCCCGCGCTTCACCTGGAAGTTCACGTCCTTGAGCAACACATGCCCGTCGTAGCCGCATTCCAGGGATGACGCTTCAAGGGCAGGAGCGGTGGGATTGGAGCGGTTCATAACAGCAGGGTTACCAGCCGAGGACATTGAATATTACCGCGAAAAAAGCATCGGCGACGATGATGAGCAACAGCCCCATAACCACCGCCGAGGTGGTCGCCCGGCCCACCCCAGCCGCGCTGCGCTCGGCCCGCAACCCGCTATGGCAACCCGCCAACCCGACCAGCAACCCGAAGGCCGACGCCTTGATCAGGCCGGTGCTGATGTCCGACAAATCGATGGCCGTGAGCGTCTCCACCCAGTAGGCTGAGGGAGGGATATCAAGCACACCGCGCGACACGATCATGCCACCCAGGATACCCAGGCTGTTGGCGTAAAGTGCGAGCAGGGGCATCATCAGTCCCAGCGCAACCAGCCGGGGCAGAACCAGAAAATCCACCGGGCGGATACCGAGCGTCTGCAAGGCGTCAATTTCCTCGCCTGCGCGCATGTTGCCCAACGTCGCCGCGAACGCCGCGCCGGTGCGGCCGGCCAGGATGATCGCCGTCATCATCGCCCCCATCTCGCGCACCATCACCAAACCGACCGCATCGGCCACGTAGATGTCGGCGCCAAATTGCCTCATCAGCACCGCCGACTGGTAGGCCATGATCAGGCCGGTCAAAAGGCTGATCAGGCTGACGATGGGCAGGGCCATCGCGCCGCATTGCTGCATCTCGTCGAGGCAGTCGCGCCAGCGGAATTTATGCGGCTTTTTAAGCATTCCGGTGGCGCTGATCACGCACTCGCCAACGAAGGTGGCGATCTCCTTGGTCTTGCCCCAAACGTCCTGGGCTGCGAAGCCCACCATCGATAAAAAGTCCCGCGAGCGGTCCACCGGCATGCGGGTCTCGTTAACTACCTCCAATTGCTGGAGCAGTTTTTGCAGCGCATCCGGCAGGTCGGCAAAGTCACACGGCACGCCCTTAACCCGGCACCACTGCCGCACCTCGTAGACAAACAGCAGCAGCGAACTATCCCAGTCGCCCAGCCGCCCCCAAACCAGTTTCACCCGCCCCGGAGCCTGCCCCTCGATCAAAGACGGCCACGACGGCCGCGTCTCGGTTATGCGCCACGCGCCGTGTAACTCGACGCGCAAGGCCTCGTTCTGCGGGCTCAAGTGCACGCGAGTGTCGGGCGGCAGCGGACTGATCGGTTCGGACATTGCCCCCACTTGACCTCAGCTCGCCCAAGAAGGCACGAAATTTTTATATCGTTCCCTTGAATCGCCGCTGCATAGGGTTTGCGCATGCGTTTTCGTACCGTGCTTTTCGACCTCGACGGAACCCTGATGGATCACCTGCCGGCGATCCACCGCAGCTACGTCCACACGCTGCCCCAGCTCGGCTTTCCGGCGCCGACCTACGAGCAGGTCAAACGTGCGATCGGCGGCGGGCTGGAAAACGCGATGCTCAACTTCATCCCGGAATCGCGTCTGGCCGAGGCCCTGGCGATTTACCGCCCGTTTTGGGCCGCCACCATGCTTACGGGTGGTGAACCCATGCCGGACGCACTTGAACTGCTCGCGCGCCTCGAAGCCGGCGGCATCACGACGGCGGTGTTCACCAACAAACACGGCCCCTCGGCGCGCGAAGTCTGCGCCCACCTCGGTTTTACTCGCTACACCCGCGAAGTTTTAGGCGCCAAGGACACGCCCTGGCTCAAGCCCGCACCCGAGTTCACCGCCCACGCCCTCAAAATCCTCGGTGCGGACGCCGCCAGCACCTGCATGGTCGGGGATTCGCCCTGGGATGTGCAAGCCGCGCACAACGCCGGCTTCCCCTGTTTCGCCGTGACCACGGGTACACACACGCACGAGGAGTTAAGCGCGGCTGGCGCCGACGGGGTTTACGCCAACCTCAGGGCGATTGGCGCGGCGCAGTTCGGCTTGGGCTAAGCACTAAAAAACCCAAGCCACGCTGGGTTTGCCACCTCCGTGCGGGCTGGTTCGGGCGGCCGAAAAAGTAGCGCAGACTTCCCTGTCTGCCTCGGGCCCTCTTGCCGGAGCTGAGACGAAGCAGACTGGAAGTCTGCGCTACTTTCTTGATCTCGGACGACACGGAGGTCGCCCCCAGTGCTGTCCCACTT
>JBILJE010000137.1:0-8098 GCA_044377395.1 Rariglobus sp.
TGATCGACGAGAGCCATGTTTCCATCCCGCAGATCGGCGGCATGTCTAACGGCGACAAGGCGCGGAAAATGAACCTGGTTAACTTCGGTTTTCGCCTGCCCTCGGCTTTGGACAACCGCCCGCAGACCTTCGCGGAATTTCTGTCGATCACTGGTCAGACGCTGTTTGTTTCGGCCACGCCGGCGCCGTACGAGTTGGAGAAATCCGCCGTGATCGCCGAGCAGGTGATTCGCCCGACCGGGCTGCTCGATCCGGAGATCGTGATCCATTCAACCAAGGGCCAGGTCGAGCACCTGATCGGCGAGATCAACCGCGCGGTGGAAAAGGGCGAGCGCGTGCTGGTGACCACACTGACCAAGCGGCTGTCGGAGGACATCACCAGTTTCATGCGCGAGGCGAAGATCCGTGTGGAATACCTGCACAGCGACATCGACGCGATCGAGCGGGTGGAGATCTTGCGCAACCTGCGCCTGGGTAACTTCGACGTGTTGGTGGGCATCAATTTATTGCGCGAGGGGCTCGATCTGCCGGAAGTGGCGCTGGTGGCGATTCTCGACGCCGACAAAGAAGGGTTTTTGCGCAGCGAAACCTCGCTCATTCAGACCGCCGGCCGCGCGGCCCGCCACGAAAACGGCCGGGTGATTTTCTACGCAGACAAGATCACCGAATCGATTCGCCGCACGCAGGAAATCACCTCGGCGAGGCGCGCCAAACAGATTGCCTACAATCTGGAGCACGGGATTACCCCGCGCAGCACCAAGCGCACGGCGCAATCGAGTTTGCACGTCTACGACGGCAGCGGAAAGACCGAGGATGCGGCGCTCGCCGCCGAGGGTGGCGAGGAAGATGTGAAGGCGGTCATCGCCGAGCTTGAGGAGGACATGACGGCGGCGGCAGGGCGCTTGGAATTTGAGCGGGCGGCGTTGTTGCGCGACCAGATTGAGGCGTTGAAGTCTGGCGATTATCGCAAGGCGGCGCAGACGGCGAGTAAGGGCCGGGCTTATCCTAAGGCGAAGCGGCGGAGATAAGCCGTGGTAAAGGCGATGAGCCGTGGTAAGTCGCTGCGCCTGGTAATGTCGGCGCGTCAAAGCCCACTTCGCGCTCAAGCCACAACTGAACGCCAATGGGTTTTAGCTAATACCAAAAGCTAAATGGGTTTAGACTTTTTTTGGATAAGGGAGGGATGACCTCCGTGTCGTCCGTGCCTCGATCTAGACCACACGGAGGTGGTCCCTCCCAAA
Organism: Rariglobus sp.; assembly: GCA_044377395.1. GTDB lineage: Bacteria > Verrucomicrobiota > Verrucomicrobiia > Opitutales > Opitutaceae > Rariglobus. The sequence continues at coordinate 1,242 of JBILJE010000137.1, forward strand.
GTCTAAATTCAAAGAGACGTTGGGATAAGTGATTATTTGCCAGCCAGCAGCTGAAGACGCCTTATTTGGTAACGCCATCCTGTGCTCTGGCGGCAAGTTTTTCGCCTGCCGTGAGACACTGAGGAACCGCAATTCCGTCGCGCACAGGGCCCCCGATTAAGAGCCCTGGATACGCCGCTTCTACGGCGACGATTTGCTCAATAAACCGGTCGTAGCCGAGGTTGTACTGGGGAATGGCCTTAGGCCAGACGGTGCGGCGCATAAATACCGGTGCACCGCTTACTCCGAGCAGCGATCCCAGCTCGTCGCTCACGCGGGTGAGCAACGTTTTGTCGTCGAGTAGCGCCATCTCTGGGCGGAGCGCTCCGCCGGTCATTACGGTGATGCCGAGGTGACCGTCCGGGGCTCGATCGGGGAAAAGCGTGGAGTTAAACAACACCCCTAGCACATCGCTCTTTTCGGCGGGAGGAATCAACATGCCAAATCCATCCAGCGGATGAGTTACTTGCTCACGTCGATAGCCGAGAAACAGCGAGGACACCGGCGGATAGGTGATTTCCGCGAGACCGGAAAGCGGAAGTGCGCGGGGTGCGCCGACCGTGGAGATTGGTAAAGCGGCGAGGGCACCCGCTGGCAGTGCGAGGATGACGGAGGCGAAGGGTTCGCTGTGGCTCGCCTGGTCGGGGCCGGTCCAGTGCACGGTCCAGGTTTTGGCGGGCCCTGCGTCGGCCACGAGCGCGGTGACGCTGGATTGCAACGCAACGCGGCCGGAGTGCAGGCGGGCGGCTAGGGCGCGGGGTAGGGATTCAAGTCCGTCGGCGAAGCTGATGAGTGGGGTTGGTCCACGCGCTTCGCCACGGGCTTTCTTGGCTTTGGCCGCAGCGCTCATGCCACGAATGATCGAGCCGTGCGTGCGCTCGGCTTCCCATAGCGACGGGAAACTCAGTCGCGCGGAGAGCTGACTAGCGTCCCCCGCGTAGACACCGGACACAAAGGCGCGCAGTGCATGGTCAACCAGTTCGGTACCGAAGTGAGCGGCGACAAAGTCAGCAAGACTCACATCGGCGGTGCGTTGGCGGGGGAGAAGGAAAAGGTCCCCAAAGAGTCGGATTTTGGCGTGGGCGCTAAATAGCGGAGTTTTAACAAAACTAAGGGGCGAGGAGGGTGCGGCGAGGACCCGGCCCTGGCGAACGAGGTAACGATTTTTGGCGGAAGGAGACGCGGTGAGCGGGGGCAGTTCGAGTTCGGCGCACAGGGCGGCCAGCGCAGGCGTGAGTTGAAGGGAGTTGGGGCCGGCTTCGATCAGCCAACCTGAAGAGCGTTCGCTGCGGATGTTACCGCCGAGGCGATCAGCGGAGTCGAAAAGCCGGAAGGCGCGGCCTTGGCGGGCCAAACGGTGTGCGGCGGCGAGGCCCGTGATGCCACCGCCTAGAATGGCGACAGGAAGTTGTGAAGATAAAGTGCCCACGTTACTGCGATTGATACACTAAAACGGCCACGCAAGCTAACTGGGTTTTGCGCTTTTGTGGGTGATGCTTGGCTGGGCACGAGTTCGATGCGGCTGCTGTAATCGCTTCGAGTGTCTTCTTTCGGCGGCTTCGCGGTTAAAAATCCGCCGCCTAGATTTTCGCCGTTACCCATCTGCGGGAATGGGCCAGGAATCGTTTTGGATCCCGTGCCGGCGGGCGTGGGCGTTACCCCAGACCGCAGGCTTTACGGGCCCGGCCTAACACCTGGCTGGACGTCGACTTGGCGCGATCGGCACCGTTTTTAAGGATCGCGTGAACGTGGTCGAGGTTGCCCGCCAGCTCGGCCCGCTTGGTCCGATAGGGTGCAAAGAACGTCCAGTAGTGTTCAAACAGCGCCTTCTTCAGGTCGCCATAACCCAAGCCGCCTTCGCGCAGGCGGCGTTCCGTGTCCGCTGCGACGTCCGCCGGAGCGAGGAGCTTGAGCAGTTGGATCGCGATATTTTTATCGGCGTCGGGCTTGGGCTCGGCCGGTGTGCGGCTGTCCATAACGATGCCCATGATCTTTTTTCGCAGCACCTTCTCGTCGCCAAAAATCGGCAGGGTGTTGTCGTAACTTTTACTCATCTTCTGGCCATCCAGCCCCGGCACCAGCGCCGTCTCGTCGCGTATCTCTGGCTCTGGCACGACAAAGGTGTCGCCGTAGGTGTGGTTGAATTTTACGGCGATGTCTCGGGTCATTTCGACGTGTTGCTTTTGGTCGCGGCCCACGGGAACTAGGTTGGCGTCGTAAAGGAGGATGTCGGCCGCCATCAGCACCGGGTAGGCAAACAGGCCAAAGTTAGGGGAAATGCCTTTGGCGGTCTTGTCCTTGTAGCTGTTGGCCCGCTCCAGCAGCCCCATCGGGGTGAGCGTACCTAGGATCCACATGAGTTCGCAGACCTCAGGCACGTCGCTTTGGCGAAACAGCACGCTTTTCTTTGGGTCCAGCCCGCAGGCCAGCCAGTCGAGCGCGACATCGAGCGAGTTCTGGCGACGCTGGGCGGCGTCGGTGAGCGAGGTCATCGAGTGGTAATCGGCGATGAAATAGGTGCAGTCCCCACGTGATTGCAGCTCAACGGCGGGTTTGATCGCGCCAAAATAGTTGCCGATGTGGAGCTGCCCGGAGGGCTGGATACCGGTGAGAATACGCATGAGTGGTCTTTAAAATTAATCGTTTGGGTTCGTCCTTTGCTGACTCGTTCGAGACTGGATCGAGTGTCGAGGGAGCGGGCGAAGGCGATGGCTCGCGGCAATGAGAACGAGTAGGCGTAAGAGAACGAGAATGATTTTTGGCGCGTTAATCGCGGCGCGGGAATTGCGTCACGGCACCGCGAATGCGGGCGATGGTGGCCTCCGGCAGGTAGCCGCCGAATGAGGTGGTCGGCATGACCAGGGCGCGTTTGCCCAGGAGGGTTCCCGGGTTGAGCACCGCGTTGCAACCTACCTCGGCCGCGTCGCCTAAAATTGCCCCAAACTTGCGCAGTCCGGTATCGAAAACACCGGTGGGCAGGCGCACAGAAATGGGTTTTTGGTCGAGCCGAAGGTTGGACAAAATCACGCCGGCGCCAAGGTGGGCGCGGTTGCCCAGAATCGAATCGCCCACGTAGCTGAAGTGGGGCACCTGCACGCCGTCGAGCAGCACGCAGTTCTTAAATTCGCAGGAGTTTCCAAGCACGCAGCCTTCGCCGACAATAACGTTGCCGCGGATGTAGGCACCGGGGCGGATCTCGGTTTTAGCGCCTATCCAAGTCGGCCCGATGATAGTGGCGTAGGCGGGCAGTTTTACCGACGGATCGATCCACACCGCGCCTTCGATGTGCACTCCGGGCGGCACCGCTCGGGTTGCTGCAGGAGGCGTAAGTTGACTTAGGGCTGCGGCGATTCGGCTTAACCAGTCCCAAGGGGCGATGTCGGCGCGGAAATGTGCGGCAAAGGAGGCGAGCGACGGCGGTAGGGCGAAGAAGTCGGCGGCGAGCATGGTTCGCCCAGTGGAAACAAAAAAAACGCGAGTGTCATCACCCAAGGAGGTGTGGGGGAGGATTCTCGCCGAGGGGGGGACTAGTATTGGCGAACAATGCCAAGCGACCGCTTATGGAATAATGTGGATTTTGTCGCAAAGACACGAAGGTCGGTCCGAAGGGCGGAAAGTAATGAGGGGACACGTGGCGATCGTTGCAGCCCCTTTGCGTCGTGGCGTTAAAACTCCGATCCTACAGCCACGTCCACGAGTTAAAGCTTGCGGCTTGTCCGCAGGGCAGACCGTCCTCCGTGAGTAGATTCCAGACGGTTGCCTGGCTGATGAGGAAGCGGCGGCCGGTTTTGGAGATGCGAACACCCGAGTAATCATTAATAAAACCGTGGGCGGTCACCGCCGCCAAAAGTCGCGCGCGTTCTTCTCGGTTGGGCGCTTCCGCAGTCAGGCGTGACGGAGTTTGGGTAAATTCAGCCCAGCTCATTTCCCAGAGCGCCAGCGCGGTGGCATTGCCATAATTCAAAACCGGATCGGCCTCCGTGCCGTGGGAAACGAGCACAAAGGGCGCTTCATCGAGTGCCTGCGCCAGTTCGGCGTCGGAGTCGTGATCCCCAATGAGCTTCCGGCCGGTGAAGTGGGCGTAACTGCGCACAAAGCATTTGGCGTGTGCGTGGCGCAACGGGGTGGATTTAATCGATGGCTCCATGTTGGAAGTAGGTCGGCCTGTTAAAAACGCTTCACGCCCGGCCCCGCAACCATGACCAGATTGCCCCGATATATTCATAAACCGCCTTCGTACTCCGTTCGAGCCCACCGAGGTTCCAACTCAGGAAATCCGTCGGCCGCAGCCGGGGAGGGCGGGCTGCGTAATCGGTCGGACAGGCGAGCACGTCGAGGCCCTGCACGTGGCACAGCGCCATCGCCCGCGGCAGGTGCCAGGCGGACGTGACCAACGCCACCGGCTCCCCACCCACCACGTCGCGCAACGCGAGCGCCTCCTGTTCAGTATCCCGAGCGGTATCGATTTGGATAATGCGCCCGTCTGGCACGCCCAATGCCAATGCCACCTCGTGATAGAGCGCGGCGTGGGTCGGGCCGCCTTCGCGGACGTCCAGCGGTCCACTGACGACCAATTTGGCGTTGGGTAACTGCCTGACCAGCCGGACGCCCTCCACGATTCGCGCCAACGCCGACGCACTCAGTTGTTGGTTGGCCGACCACCCCGATTGTACGCAATGCCCGCCGCCAAGAACGGCGACGAAGTGGCAGCGCGAGAGCGCCGGGGGTGGCGGAGATTCGGCGGTGAGTACTGGTTGCGCAGGGAACTGGCCTTCGAGGCCGCGCACCAGCCACGTGCCGAAGCCGACGTTTCCACAGGCCAGCAACCAAACGCCGCCGCAAACGGCCAAGATCCGCCCCAGATCGCGACGGCGGGTGAAGCGCAGGAGCAAAAGCCCCGTTACGATCAGCACGAGCGAGAAGGGGAGGGGCATGAGCCAGAAGCCCACGACTTTTTTACACCAAAAAAACATGGCGGCTACCGTGAGCGTTACCGCGACGGTTTCCAGTTTTTTGGTGCCTCGACGCGTTCACCACAACACGCGAGGGGGCGCTGTTGGGGTCGAAGATTCATCCGCCGCATGCCCCGATCAGTAGGATGCTCCAGCAATTGCGCGGTCGCCGCCCCAAAATAGGCGCGGGGTGGTGGTCCCTCCTCGCGTATGCCCAGTTGATCCTCCGGGCACCTCGCCCGTTGAGAGGAATTCGGACGGGCTGGCGGCGGGCTGAAATAGGGCCTCATCAATGGTCGTGTCCATGATCAGCGCGTAGGGATCGCCCGTGAGTTCTCGCTTGGCCTGTTCATAGTCGTCTTGAGTGACATAGGGCGCGGTACGGCCGGCACGCTGGGCGATTTCACAGGTTCGCTCGTGGAGCATTTTCCGGGTCACTTTTCCGAAGGTTGGGACGCTGCGTGAGGCGGGGTGGACGGGCGGGCGGACGGAGTTCATGCTAGGCAACTTCAGTGTGGGCAAACTGTTGGATTTGCGCCCGCGTGAGGCGGATGACGACATTGGATTCTGCGTAGCTAAGACGTTCTATCATGGCGGTTGGGATCATAATTTTCTGGTGCGCGTACCAGTGGCCGGTCGTGGCGATCAATTCCTCAATTGCCCATGTTGTGTCATTCACGCGGAAACCGCAGACTTTACCGATTTCACCGTCAGAGGCGTGGAGATGATAGCCTTTAACGGCGGTTGTGCTGTGCAAGTGGATATCGTCTCTTTGGTTGTGTCCATGGTGGGGCCTGTCCTGGCCCAGGGGAGGCGAAGTTGTGACTGGGTAACCACTCGCCCCCCACATCCCGCCGCCTTCCCAGTAGGCCGGCCAACCGTAATAAATATAGTAATCTTCCTCGTATTGGCGGGAAACGGGACGGTGGGTGGCAATCGATGGGCTGTTTTCGATCTGCTTACGCGTCAGCTTTACGTGCAGAGTTTCATCCTTGGGCTCTAGCGTGCCAAAAGCATGGGGTGAGATGAGCACCAGTCGACCCGTCAACCAGCTTCCGGTGTTTACCACTACATAACGTATAGCCCAGTTTTTATCGTCAAAATAGAAGTCCTTGACGTGTCCGATTTCGCCATCCTTGGCGATGAGCTTGTTCCCGTATAGGTCGTTAATGGTATGCAGCATAATAAAGTTTCCTGGTTTTTGTTTTGGTTCGGTTTGGACGGTTTTTGTCCGTTCATTTTACCCTAATTCCGGTCCGCTGATATGGGGTGATACCCGCTGGAACTTCCAGAATGAGGAGTTGCCGAGGGTTTGGGCTGGGTGGTTTCAGTTCCGGCGCAGCAAGCGGAGCTCGGTTTGGAGCATTTCGATTTCGCGCCAGAGGGCGCACATCATGCGCAATGTCCTGCGGCTCACGCCATGGTGGCGGCGGTAGTGTTCGATGCGGCGCAACTCGTAGAGCACGGTGTCATCGAAGATCGGCTCGGCACCTGAGCGGGGCTGCACCTGGGTGAATAGCCCAATGCGGCAATAATGGCGCAGCAGCTCGGGGTGCACGCCCCCAAGCTGGGCCGCCTGTTCCAGTGAATAGGTTGACGGGCCGGTTGCGGGTGTCCGTACGAGTGCGAGGGCATAGGTGTTGCGGTATGCGCGATCGCTCATGGTTCGCTCCTGGGTTTGAAGGGTGAGATGTTGGCCAGTTGTTCCCAGAGTACGCGTTCCTCTGGAGAGGTGGTTGTGGGCGTCTTGATCCGTGCGGTGACATACAAGTCGCCGCGTTGGTGATTGGCTTTGGGCAGACCGAGTCCGCGCAAACGCAGCAAGCTGTCGGCGGTAGAGCCTGGGGGGATGCGCAGGGTGGTTGA
>JBILJE010000402.1:0-8089 GCA_044377395.1 Rariglobus sp.
TGCCGAGCGTGCGCTCAGGGCTGAGGATGGGGCGATTGTCCGTGCCGTTGCGCACGGCATCGCGGAAGCGCCCGGAGTAATCGCGCTCGAGCAATGCGGTGACGTTGTCCAGATCGCGGTCGATATCGGCCACGAACACGTGTCCGGGCAGAATTGCATCGGAGATGGCCTTGGAAATCTCGGACTTGCCGCCGCCGGACACCGTGCAGGGCTTGTGGCAAAGCGTGGTTTCGGCGACGGTGCCGACCAGGCGCCACTGGCCGCGCTCACCGCGAACCGGCTCCATGTGAACGCGGTAGCCGCTGGGGCGCACGTAGGTTTTACCCGCCAGCAGTTTGATCTGGCGCGTGGTGCCGTCGGCGTCCGTCCAACTGATACGCTGCTTGCGCAGGTCGAAGTGGGTGGCCTCGGGGACGAGAACGGTGTCGGCGATCTTCACCGCGAGAGCATGGCCCTCCGGCTGAGCCGACCACTCGGCGGGCTCACGGGCCAGCACAGCGGCAATCGTGTAGCCGGGATTGGTCGCCTCGGCGTAACCGGCGAAATCCTCACCCAAGTCGTAGCTGGGGAACACCAGGGCACCACCGGCGTGCTCCTCTTCGGCCATGCCATAGAGATTAGCCGCGAAACTGATCTGGGTTTTGACCTCTTTTTTGCAATACCCGTAGTAGTTATCGGCGATGATCGTGACGATGACCCCGCGTGCATCACAGGCGCACAGTTTGAAGGCGCTGCCGCCATTGTAGAGCTCGTCCTCAGTTTTCCAGCACATGCCGTCGCGGCGCTGGCGCGGCGTGGCCAGATCCCAATGCGGCAGGCCGACGAGGTGCTTGCGCACACCGACCAACTGCGGCGCAAGAATCACGCAGCCCGTGTGGCCGGACCAGCCATCGACATCGAGAGCGGAGTCGTTTTCGGCGATGTACGGGTCGCCAGCGTTACCAAAAATGCTCTCGACGAAGTCGAGGTTAGACACGAGCGAACCGGGGGCGAAGAAGCGCACCTCCATGCGTTTTTCGCCGATAAAACCGGGTACGGCCGGCACAACCAAGGGTCGCAGCAGAAGCGAAACGATGCACTCGGCCGGGTTCGGCTGGCCAGCGGTAAAAGGCAGGCGAAGCAACTCGGCCGGGTGGCGCAAAGCCAGTTCGACCATACGCGAGAAAGTGAGCTTGGGCACGGCGAGTTTATCGTCGGGCACCGGCAGGCCGCCCTCGGCAATGTGGAAAACACCCTGGGTGGTGCGGCGGTCGTTGGCTGGGTTATGCAACACGCCGTTGTGCAGCCGGTAACTCTTCAGTAGCGGCGAATCCACGGTGTCGCCATCGGCGGGCAGCGACAGCTCGCGGGCCAGACCAGGCTGATCGAGCACGAAGGTGCGGGCGGGCAGGCGCGGCGCCGGACCGATGTCGGCGAGGTAGGTGTTAAGAAAGTGCTGGATACGCTCGTCCACCGGCGAGAGCTGATGGGACAAACGACGAGTGATCTCGCGCTGCTGAGCGAAAAGCGGCGCGGCGACACCAGTCAAGTCGGTGCCGGATGCACCGATGACGGGCGCGCAACCCAAAAGGCCAAGGCGAAGGTTGATGGCCAAACGAAGCTGTTCAGGGAGGAGTGCGGTGGTCGGCATGGTGGGTTACAAGTGTAGCTGATTAAACCGGAGACAGTGTTAAATTATAGCAAAATGCGCGCCGCTACCACGCATAGATTGCAAAGAAATCCGCATCCGCCGATGGGCGAGTAGCACAAGCAGGCAGAATCGACCAAAAGGCGCCACGAAATCGGTAGTCACTGCGGGGCCGCTGCCCGATAGATTAGTCGAATTCGCGTTCAACCTGAGAGAGGCGAAATCGGCTCGTGGGAGCTCGGATACCCTTTGGACAAGCACCCTGAGCTCACGCTCAAGGCCACGGAGAGTGTCTTAACGGAGAGTGTCTTAACGAAGAGTGGGCCTTGAGCGTGAGCTCAGGGATGCCGTAAGCCTCAATTTTACCGCTAATTCGTTTTACTCAGCCGTTGAACAGGCTCACGACCCACTGGACCAGGCGCTGGCCGTAAATCGCGAACAGAGCGAAAAACACCACGTTGAAGGCAAAGGCGAAATAGCCCGCGAGGATGAACCGGCCGTCGCGTTCCAGCAGCCCGCCTGCCATTAAAATGATGCACAAGGCTGGCGGGAAGTTGGTCCCAGGCGGCAACGGCAGCAGTAACACAAAGGCCGCCACAAAAATGATGAAGGAGTGCAATTGCACCAGCAGCGGCGAGTCCGTCAGCCAGAGCTGGCGCGGCTTGAGCATCACTTCGAGCAAGCGCAGAACGCGGCTGGCCCCTGTCAGCAGAGTGGGGAAAAACTTCGGTGGAAGCTCGCGGTCGAGCAGGCGATTGGGCAGCCAGGGGGTTTGCCCCAAGGTCAGTCGCAGCGCGATCATTGCAATCACCGTGCCCAGTAAAAACGACAGGCCGGGCAGCGGAATGGGCAGTAAAAAAGGCAGCGACAGCAACAGCATCAGCAGCAGGTACGCGCGCCCCTGCAGCAAAGCTATGACCTCGCGCAAGCGCACGGGCCGCTCCTGAAAGGACTCGATGATGTGCTGAAGCACATGAGAGAGTTTACACGTCGCCACCACCACCCCGTCGCCCTCAACCAAGTGCGCGGCTGTGGGCGAGGGCGCAAGGCAAGGCACGGTCGCGAGCGGAGGAACGCAGCTTTCATCAGAGGCGCTGCGCTCACCAGAGGGCTCAGGTGCCGCGTTTGTTGCCATAAAGTTCGATGTGAAGGCGGTGCGCGTAACGGTAGCCGCGCGCCTTGCACAACTCCCCCAGCCAGGCCGCACGCTCGCGCATTTTGTCCAACGAAGTGGCCTCGGGCATGAGCAACACCTTGTGCGGCGGGATGTCGCGGCCGAGGGAGGCCAGCAGCCCTTCCAGTTCGGCCACATCGGCTGGCGTGGAGACCACGAATTTGAACTGATAAGCGTAGCCGTCGACCCAGGCGCGCACCGCCTCGGGCTGCCAACGGGTGGCCTCATGCCGCTCGCGCCAAGCCGCGGGCAGGCGCTCGTCGGGGGCTGAGTTGGCGAGTTTCGGAGAGAGCGAGGCCAAATCGCAGGCGATGCCGTCGGGGGCGACTGTGGCGGCCGTCTCGATGGTGATGTGACGCTTCGCGGCTCGCAGCGAGGCGGCAAGGTCGTGGATGTTTTTGGCGATCATCGGCTCGCCGCCGGTCAACACCACGTGGCGCCCCGCGTGGGTGCACGCCTCGGCGACCAAGTCCTCAACCGTGCGCTCGCTGCCCTCGGGGCGCCATGAGGCGTAGGGCGTGTCGCACCAGTTGCAGCGCAGGTTGCAACCCGAAGTGCGGATAAACACCGAAGGCACGCCGGTCAGCTCGCCCTCGCCCTGTAACGAATAAAAAGTTTCTGAAATGAACATCGAAATTTGCCCGCTTTATTAGGCGGAAAGGACGGGCGCGGAAGACCCAGGTTGAGCGGATGCCGCTGGTTTTTCCGGCAAGGGGCCGGTGTGGGTGTAAACGGTCGGGTCGGTCAGTCCGGAGTGGATAAACGCCTCGCGACGTTCGACGCAAGTGCCGCACGTGCCGCAATGAATGGCACCACCCTTGTAGCAAGACCAGGTTTGCGAAAAATCCACGCCGAGCCGGGCGCCCTCGGTGGCGATCTGGGCTTTGGTTAACGTGATGAACGGTCGCAGCAACTGGATGCCCGCGTAGGTGCCTAGGCGCATGGTTTCGCCCATAGCGTGCATGAATTCCTCGCGGCAATCCGGATAAATCGCGTGGTCGCCACCATGAGCGGCGATGATCAGCCCCTCGGCCCCCACACTCTCAGCAAACCCCGTGGCGACCGACAGCATAATAGCGTTACGAAACGGCACGACGGTCTGCTTCATATTGGCCGCCTCGTAATGGCCGTCGGGAATGGCCCCTCCCGAGGACAGCAAATCGGAAGCGAACAGCCGGTTAACAAAATCGAGTTTCACCACCTCGTGGCGCAAGCGGAGCCGTGCGGCAGCGGCGGCGGCGAAAGGCAGTTCGCGGGGATTGTGTTTGGCGCCATAGTCAAAACTGATGACCGCGGCCACGACATGATGAAGCTGCGCCCACTGGAGCGCGGCCACCGAATCCATCCCACCCGAGCACAAGACAACAACTTTCATGCAGGCAATGCCGGCAAAGCTCAGTGCAAAGCGCAAAGGCATTCTCAACCTTCAACCATGACCCCCCTTACGCTCAGACCTCGGGTTGACGGTGCAACTCTGGATTGGGCATGACTGCGGCTTTGGTTGGATCGGAAAGGCCAGCGCGAACCAAGAAACTCAGTAATTTTCGCTGTAAACGTCACCGAAGCGCGAACCAACTCACGCTGTAGTCACTAGTTCGGAGCTGTATGACTAACGCACTCGATTTTCTCAGCGCCACTCACGAGGGTCCGGAAATTCCACAGGCCGAAAAAAATAAGTTGCTCATTTTAATATAAAAAAGAAATCCACAGGACATGACGTATTTTGCATTCTAAACTTTTCGCCTTTTTAGAAAACCACGAATATTCGCGATTCGAAAGTGTTTACGCAAATTATTGGCTTTGGGCATCGGGAGACTTTTCGACGTTGTGCCGATCGCTAAATGGAGACGCAGGAAATCGTGGAATCACCTGACACGATCAATGGATGGCAATGGTCTTTGCCCAGTTGACTTATAGGGACAACCTTCGCGATATAGTCACGGCTTTTGAATCTCGGACAAGACTTCTGTATCAGATGGGTTTCCGCAGTCGGGTGGCCAGGAGTACATTGGCCGACGCAAACGAAACGCGCGACTGGCGCATCTATGAGGACTGGGAACAATCGTTGATTCGTAGAACACGAAAGCTCTATGCAAAATAAGCTTTTGGGGTAGAATTGAATCAATCAAACAGTCGATGCTCTGGATGCCCCAGTAATCGATCTGTGCATGAGCCTTTTTCCATGCCCCCCTTCGTTCAATAAAGCCTGCAATCAAACTCCACACAATGAGAGTTTTGCGTGGATCCACACAATCGTTTTTGGTTATTACAGATGGTTCAATTAAGAAGTAAATCCTCCGGATTCTCTTCCTATAAAGAGTTCGGCCATTTATAAAATGGACCATGGGTACACCGACTTTGGTCGCTTGTATCGATTCGCCTTGAAAGGGACGTTTTTCGTCATCAGGGCCAAATCCAATCTTCGGTTTTACGTTCTGGAAAGTCGGCCCCTGGATGGAATGACCGTCTTGCGATGCGATCAAAGCGTCCCCCTGACTGGAGCCAACGCCGAAAAGAAAATCCGGTCACGCTGCATCGCGTGCGATTTTACGACGCAGAAAAAAAAGGTCCTTAGAAATCATTAAAAACAACTTTATTCTTCCGGCCTTGGTAATCGCCCAACTCTACAGAGCCCGCTGGTAAATCGTCCTGTTCTTTCGCAGATCAAACAGCACCTGCGCATTCTTGGATTCGTCGGTTCCTCGGAGAACGCTGTGCGCATCCAAATACGGAAAGCTATAAGCGCATATCTTTTTGTGCGATTATGAAGAAAAATTTTTGACTTGAAGCCGATTTTGCACGAAATCCTTCAAGTTTTAAACGTGACGCCACTCAAGAAAGTCACTATCAATGAATTGTTTACGAAAGACAAGACCGTTTTTGATTCAATAGTTGCACCAAAACATGATCTTAAATTATTAACATGAAGCAACTTACTGCCGGACACTCGTTACCTGTCTTAGAAAAAAATTTGGGGCCTAAAATTACTCTTCGGCCTCAATTTCAGCTTCGAAATATCGATTCTGTAAACCAAAAGACTATTTTCGATAATCACAATCACCGACTATGTCGAATAACTTTACGAAAACCAAAACTAAGCGAAAACAATTCAGAGAACTTAAACCAATCGAATACTACTCCGATAATACTGCCGAACGTTTAAGCTAAGAGATGAACGCGCTTGGCGCGGAGTATGCTGCTCGGAGCATAATCCGTGACAAGCATGTTCATTCGCTGTAGCGCTTGGTTCGGCTCAGTAAGTTTGAGTCGCTCGACTTTAGCCGCGCCACTATAATCTTCAAAATTAACTTTTACTTCCATACGCGTGAGCGATTTTTTTTGGTGTTTTAGGTCGTTTTTTAAAATTTTGCCGCTTCGCGGCAACTAACTGCCTTAGAAAAAAAATTTGCGCGCAAAATTCACTCTTCGGCCCAAATTTCTACTTCGAAATTACGATTAGGTAAACCAAACGACTCCTTTCGATAATAAAATCACCAACTTGTGCGTTAATCTTTACGAAAATGAAACTAGGCGAAAATAATTCTGAGAACTGAAACCAATCGAATACTATTCCGAATAAATTTGCCGAACGTTCAAGCTCAGCGATAGACGCGCTTGGCGCGGATCATGCGGCTCGGAGCATGAACCGTGACAAGCGTGTCTATTCGCTGTAGCGCCTGGTTCGGCTCTATATTTTCTTCCGACCTCGTACTAACTTCAAAATCCCCCGAGGCCGCTGACGCATATCAACCACAGCAACAATCGTAGTCACATCAGGTTCGATAGCGTAAAAAATAGCGAAAAAAGTATTCCGTATAATAACACGACGGAAAAACCCAAATTTCTTTGAAAACATCTCTGGATTCCACTCTATCCAGTTAACTGCTTCGAGAAACTGGCCGTGAAAATAATCAGAACCATCTGAACGCCATGAATAAAATTCCTTGGCCACACGAAGATCTGATTCAACTACCTCCAGCGCTTCAACAGGTTGCGATTTCATTAACTCGCAAGCCTGCGTGAAAGCTCATCAATAGATATGCGCTTAGTTTTGCCTGACTTGTATGATTTCCACCGGGTGGAAATCATGCGCTTCTGCGCAGCCGGCACAGGCAATGAGTCTCGCATGCCTGCCTGCCAAAGCTCATCAGCAAGCATAAGCTTTTGATTACTTGATAGTTTGCGTAACTCTGGATGGGCTATAAGAGTCATGATGAAAACATTCAGTCAAAATTTCACGAAGGTCAATTTCCGTTTTGCCGAACGTTAAAGCTCAGCGATGAACGTGCTTGGCGCGGAGCATGCTGCTCGGAGCATGATCCGTGACAAGCATGTTCATTCGCTGTAGCGCCTGGTTCGGCTCTGTAAGATTGTGGCTCTCGACTTCCGCCGCGCCATCATAAACTTCAAAATTTACTTTTACTTCCATACGCGTGGGCGATTTTTTTTGGGGGTTTTAGGTCGTTTTTTGAAATTTTTGCCGCTTCGCGGCAACTAACTGTCTTAGAAAAATTTTTTTTGGCGTAAAAATCTCATTTCGGAAGAAATCTCGACTTCAAAAAAAACGATTCCGAAGGCAAAACGACTACTTGAGATAATCAAAATCAACAAATCGGGCGATAAACTTTCCGAAAGCTGAAACCGAACGAATACTATTCCGATAATTTTGCCGAACGTTTAAGCTCAGCGATAGCTATGCTTGGCGCGACTTGTGCTGCTCGGAGCACAAGGCGTGACAAGCATAGCTATTCGCTGTAGCGCCTGGTTCGGCTCAGTATTTGCTGGTGGTTTTTGCACTCGGTATAAATAACGGAAAGAATTGGACTAGGCCTAAAAGGCTGAGAATGAAATAATCCTCCTTCATGGACGGTACAATGAAAATGCCTAATAGACCGGATGCTTCGGCAAGGACCAATCCAATCATAAAAACAGGTAAAGCGCGCGTGCCCGAGAAACGCGGCAACACAAACCAACGAATCACGCAGGAAATAAAGAGTGGCCCAACCGGTAAATATTTAAGACTCTCGTCAGGCGGTTGGCTAGGCGGATGGCCAAGCACGAAATAAACGATCGTCAAGCCTCCAGTTATCGCAAACCAGATGATCCACCATAAAATGGCAGGGGGGACTTTGTTAGGGGGATTATTCATATTTTTTTGCCGAACGTTTAAGCTCAGCGATGAACGTGCTTGGCGCGGAGTATGCTGCTCGGAGCATAATCCGTGACAAGCATGTTCATTCGCTGTAGCGCCTGGTTCGGCTCAGGAAGATTGGTTCTGGTTCCAGAGA
>JBILJE010000138.1:0-8074 GCA_044377395.1 Rariglobus sp.
CACGGCACAAAATGTATTACACATATAGTTAACTGTCAATGAAATACATTGCTTTAAAGTGGTTTTAATTCGCCGATTTATTTCCGAGACACACCCTAGGGCGACTTCGGCGGAACATAACCGAACAGGCGGCGCTCTTTGATCGCGTCGGCCACGGGGTGCGGAACCATTTTTTCCCAGCTGGCGTCACCGTGGCTGATGCGTTGCAAGACATCGCGGGAGTAAATGCTCATGATCGTCGGCGAGAAGCCTTTGATACTCTCAATGTAGTGATTTTCGATCAAGTGAGCGTAGAGGTGGCGCAGGTGCGGCTCGATTTGGATGTTTTCTGCGGTGATGAGGTCTTCGGTAGCCGCGAACGGCACCGGCACGTTTACCGCTGCACCTTCGCGGTTATCTACGGCGCGGTAGTAGTCATAGGCGTGCGGGTTCATCGGGTAGATGTAGAGCTTCACCCCGTTTTTAAACAGGCGGCCAAAACTCTCCAGGATGCCGCCAGGGAGTTGCTCGTAGTATTTCTCGTTGAAAATCGCCTGCAGCGAACTCACCCCAAGCGCCACGCCGATCATCTCTTGGGTGTAGCGTCGGAAATAGGCGATGAGGCGGTAGTATTCGGAGTAGTCCGAGATGAGCACATTGAAGCCGATAGCCCCGAGCAAATCGACCCGAGAAAGGAAGTCGGTTGCATCCAGTTCTCCGGAGGCGAGCAGGTTGTTCATGGTGATTTCCATGAGCATGACCAACTCCTGGTTTTGCACCTTGGGCTCCTGCATGAATTGGGCACACGCGCAGGCGAGCATGTCAGCGTTGACCAAGGTGACGGGCCGGAAGCTGCCGCGCTCCACGAGCACGGCCTTTTTGTAGAGAAACTCGGAGGGCTGGAGCACTCGGCCTCCGTTGCCAAACATGACTGCGTTGGTGAGTTTATGGCGCACCAAGTGCAACGACATGAGCCGATTATCGATGTTCGCAAACGCCGGGCCGGTCATCCGCAGCATGTCCACCTCGATGCGGTCGGCTCCGACTGAATCGAGCAGCGACTTGATGAGCTCCTCGGGCTGATCTCGAAGGTAAAACGCCCCGTAAATGAGGTTGGTGCCGACGATGCCCAGCGCCTGTTGTTGGAGAAAGTTGTCCTTATCCCACATGCGGACGTGGATCATGATGTCGCTGGGCGGACCAAAGGGCTCGGTCTGGAAGCGCACGCCCATCCAGCCGTGGCATTCGTTGGTCCCTTTAAAATTACGGGCGGCAACGGTGTCGGCGAAAACGAAGAAGGTGGTGGTGGCGCCGCGTTTTTCGCCAAGGCGTTCGTTGAGCAGTTTGTACTCATGGTTGAGCATGAGTTCGAGTCGCTCATGCGAGACGTAGCGCGGGGCCTTGCCGTAGATCATGTCGCTAAACGTCATGTCGTAGGCCGACATTGATTTGGCGATGGTGCCGGCGGCTCCGCCTACTTGGAAAAACACCCGCGCCACTTCCTGTCCTGCGCCGATTTCAGCGAACGTGCCATACTTGAGTTCGTCGAGATTGATCCTAAGCGCCTTTCGGCTGGGTGTGGGCTGGTCGGTATGGTCGGACATCTTTGGAGCGAATTAAATGGGTGGCGACGCGTGATTCAATGGGCGGTACAAGGGCTGCATAAACCCTGCGGGCTTAAGGCTGTATGCTTTCGACTCCCCAATTTCTGGTTTTAAAAGCCCTAGTGCAAGTGTTTATCCCCTGTCGTGCGAGGGCGGTGCCCGCGGATATTCATTCGCGATTCCGCTCACCTTAAAAGCGAATGGGTATTTTACCCGCTCTCAGGTTAAGTCGCTCAAATCGGGGTTAGGTATTAAGGTGGAGGGAGACCAGTTTAGCCTGTGAACCGACCTCATATAAGCTGGCTTACGCGAAAAGCTTTGGCAGTGCGCCCAGCGGATAGTTAAGGTGACTTTTTATGAAGAATTTCTTTGCCTCCTTTCTTGGCACGCTGGCCGGCTTGGCCTTCGCGGTCACGGGCCTTCTGCTGGTGTCGTGCGGCTTTTTGTTTTTGGCCTCTGCTTTTGAAGAAAAGGCCGTCGCCGTAGCCCCTGGTACGTATCTGGTGTTCGATCTTGGCGCCAATATAACGGATGCCCCGCCTGAGTTTGATGGCACGGGCCTCGGCTCGCTGTTTGCCAGCGACAACGCCCATTCAGTTCAGTTGCGCACGGTGACCCGCGCATTGAAGGCTGCGGCCACCGACCCGCATATCACTGGTGTGGTTATGTTTGGGAGTCTTTCGCCCAGCGGCTACGGTACGGGTTTTGCGGTGTTGTCCGAGGTGCGTGCGGCATTGGCGACCTTTCGGTCCACGGGTAAACCGGTGGTTGCCTACTTGGATTTTGCGACCACCCGTGACCTCTATTTGGCTGCCGGTGCTACCGATCTGGTGCTCGATCCTTATGGCTCGCTGGTGGTGCCCGGATTGGCCAGCGAACCGACTTTTTATGCGGGAGCCTTTGAGCGTTTTGGGGTGGGGGTGCAGGTGACCAAGGTCGGCGATTACAAGTCCTACGCCGAGCCCTTCGTGCGCAAGGATCTCAGTCCGGCTAATCGCGAACAGATGGAAAAACTGCTCGGCGATCTCTGGGCCGACCTACGCGGGGATATCGCAGCCGACCGCAAACAGCCTGCGGACCAGCTGCAGGAGTTAATTGATGCCGAGGGCGTCATCCGGCCCGAGTCCGCGCTCAAGGCGCATGTGGTCGACCGGCTGGCCTATCGGGACGAGGTATTGGATCAGCTTAAAAAAGCCACTGGGGTGACCGATCCGGCTGATTCATTTAAGCAAATCACCCTCACGGATTATGTCCGCTCTTTGCCGGCGCCGAAGTCCAGCCCCGCGCATCAGGTCGCGGTGATTTATGCGGAAGGCGCCATCGTCGACGGTGAAGGTGAAAGTGACGAGGTGGGTGGTGCGCGTTTTGCCCGCGAGTTGCGCGCTCTGCGCCAGGACGACGACGTGAAGGCCATCGTGTTGCGTGTTAACAGCCCCGGAGGCTCGGCCACGGCTTCGGAGCACATTCAGCGGGAGCTTCGGCTCGCAGCGGAGGATAAGCCGGTGATCGTTTCCATGGGCAGTTATGCGGCCTCGGGCGGGTATTGGATTTCCGCTTACGGCGACCGGATCTTTGCCGAGCCGACCACCATAACCGGGTCGATTGGCGTGGTGGGTATCCACTTTGACGTGCAAAAAATGGCGAACCAACTGGGCGTGACCTGGGATAGCGTGAAGACCGGGCGCTACGCGGATATTTTCACCATTTCTCGGCCTAAAACCGAAGGTGAACTGGCGGTTTTTCAGGGTATGGTGGAGTGGATTTACGGGGAGTTCATTCGCAAGGTCGCCGAGGGGCGCGAGCTTGATCCGGCCGAGGTCCGCCGGATTGCGGGCGGGCGGGTATGGTCGGGGCGCGAGGCGCTTAAGCTCGGCTTGGTCGACGAACTGGGCGGACTCGACGCCGCGATCGCGTATGCGGCGAAGGCCGCCGCAGTGGAGGCGGATTATCGCCTCACCGAGTTTCCGCAGTCGCTGACTTTTCCTGAGATGTTGCAGAGTTGGCTTGAGGACGTGCGACCTATGGAGAGCTCCCAGCGGGGCCTGATTTCGCAGGTCATCGAGGGCCTGAAGTCGGAGGCCAAGGTGTTGGGGCAGTTCAATGACCCGCGCGGGATCTACGCGCGTTTGCCGCTGGAGATTAACGTCCGCTGAACCATTTTACCTGTTTTTATGAAATCCGACTACACTCTGACTCGCGCCATTCCGGCCACCCTGATCCCTGCCGGTGATGCTGTGAAATTGGCCGAAGGTACCCACGCCCACGTCATGCAGACGCTGGGCGGCAGCGTCACGGTACGCACCGACCAAGGGCTTTTTCGGATCAACCGTGAGCATGCGGACGCGCTTAGCGGCTTCGATTTGGCGAAGCTGGGCGGAGAGGTGGCTGAGGTCGCTGCGGGTGAGTTCAGTGAGGCGGCGGTATGGGCGGCGATGAAGACCTGTTTCGACCCGGAAATCCCCGTGAACATCGTGGATCTTGGCCTCATTTATGATCTCAGCGTGGAATCGACCGCGACAGGCGGACACGTGCTGGAGGTGAAGATGACGCTGACCGCGCCGGGTTGCGGTATGGGCCCCGTGATCGCCGAAGATGCACGGCAGAAGATCTCGGCATTGCCGACGGTTGAGTCGGCCAAAGTGCACATCGTGTGGGATCCGATTTGGACTCCGCAGATGATCTCGCCGGCGGGGCGACAAGCGCTCGGACTAGAATGAAGGAAGTCGTTGCCGCCTGTAGCCATCGAGGGGGAGGGGACGTTGATGGTGATTGAGTTCAGGCGGACCGTGCACAACCCGCTCGGCGGATTTTTCGATAAAAAAACACGCCGTTAAATACCCCAGAGTTTCCCGTTCCTGCGACTGGATTCCCACGGTTAATGCAGGGATGAACAACGTTATTAAAAAAATAAAAAAGGTCGTTGACAAACAGCAGGCAAATTCGAGTGTCTGATCTTTCGTTTTTAGGTTTCCTAGCTCAATGGTAGAGCAGTTGACTCTTAATCAATTGGTTCCGGGTTCGAGTCCCGGGGGAACCACCAAATTTTCCGCCCAAGGCGCAAGCCAAGGGCGGTTTTAGTTGTCAGGCATTGTTCTTTAAATTTCTTTCTCGTGTCGGTTTTCCTTTTGCCGGCGTAGCTCAATGGTAGAGCACCTGTTTTGTAAACAGGCGGTTGCGGGTTCGAATCCCATCGCCGGCTCCAACTTGGGTGCATCTTGCCCCCGCACGATTTTCCTTACTGCTCGATGGTGTAATGGTAGCACAAGCGACTCTGACTCGCTTAGTCTAGGTTCGATCCCTAGTCGGGCAGCCATTCTTTTATAAACCCCGTTTCTCCTTCGAGATGCGGGGTTTTTTGTTCTCTAAATGTGTGAAAAGTGCGAACGGAAACAGGGTAAAGTGAGAACAGTCCGCCCATAAAAACCGAAGACGCTGAAGGCTTTTTTGTGCGGGTTTCGATGAGGTGCGAAGAAAATGATTTTTTTGCCCTCATACCTAGAAAAGGGGCGGCACCATTGTAACCCCTTGCCCCAAACCGTGCACTTAAAGGTAGCTATTGTTTTTTTTCCGAGCGGGAGGGGGGGAACTTTAACCCATGCGTGCGCCGGACCGCATCGACAGAAATCGGAGCCCCGCGCCGACAAGTGTCGCCCCAAGGTGGATCAGATCCTCACCAAGCCCCGCCGATAGATAGCCGTCTCCGACTCCCGCGACCTCAAAAAGTGCCGAACACCTCCCAACTCAGCGCCATTCGGGCCGCCCCCCGTCGGATTTCCCCACCCGTTAGATCAGGCCAAGCTTCATTTTGCCTTCTTCGCTGATCATCGACTGGTTCCAGGCCGGCTCCCAGGTGATGCGCACGTCGGCGGCGGCAACCCCGGGCACCAGTAGGATTTTGGTTTTGGCGTCTTCGGCGATGGCCGGGCCCATGCCGCAGCCCGGGGCGGTCAACGTCATGGCGACATCCACCTTGTAGCCGGCCTCGGGCGCCGTGTTGACCGAAACATCCATCGAATAAACCAACCCGAGATCGACGATGTTAACCGGGATTTCGGGGTCGTAGACTTTTTTGAGCTGGTCCCAGACCGCCTCGGGATCCGGCGCGCCGTCGGCCAAGGTGGATGCTTCCACCGTGTCGGTCACGACTTGCTCGCCGATCACATCGGCATCTTTACCATCGATGCGGTAAAGTCCGCTGTCGCCCTGCACCGTGTAAGTGCCGCCAAGAACTTGGTGAATGAACACCTGCGCGCCGGCGAACAAGGTGTGTTTATCGCCAGACGGGATTTGGGTGACAACGACGTCGCGGGAAAGGGTACGTTCTTTGGACATGGGAAAACGGGTGGTGGAGTCGGATATTACACAGAGGGCACAGGAGGTGGCACGGAGATCACGGAGTAAAGCCTGGGACGGGTTCTCGGTGGCCTCTGTGTTAACTCTCGTGCTCTCTGTGTAACTGGATTGATGTGTTAGCGCTTAGAGAACTTCGATTCGATCAGACCTCGCAGGGAGGCGTGGAGTTCGTCGTTGGCGAGCTGGTTAAGGACTTCCTCAAAGAAGGCGAAGACGAGCATCTCCTTGGCGTTGGCCGGTTTGATGCCGCGGGCTTGCAAATAAAACTCCTGCTCGGGTTCGATGCGCGCGCTGGTGCTGCCGTGGCTGCACTTCACGTCGTTGGCCTGAATTTCCAAACCAGGCAGGCTGTGCGCCTCGGCCTCGTCGGAGAGCATCAGGTTGCGGTTCTTTTGGTAGGCGTCGGTCTTCTGCGCGTCGGGTTCGACGATGATCAGGCCGGAGAAAATGGTCTTCGCGGTATCAAGCAGCGCGTTTTTGTAGAGCAAGTTCGACGTGGTGTTCGGCGAGATGTGGGTCTGTAGCGTGCGTTGGTCAAACTCTTGTGCCCCATTGGCAACGGTAAGGGCGAGCATCTCGGAGTGCGCGCCGGGGCCGAGCAGGCGGGAGTGCGACTCGTGGCGGGCTTGACGGCCACCGAGATGAAGGTTGAGCGAAAGGACTTTGGCGTCGCGCTCGACCACGATGGAGTTGGTCTGGAAGGCAAGGGTGTCCTTGGACCAGTTTTGCGCGCCCACGTAGGTGAGCTGGGCGCCGGGACCGGCAAGGAGGTCGTTGACTCCGGAGCAAAGGTGGCGGGACTGGTCGGCGGAAACGAAGTATTCGACCAAGGTGGCCTTGGCGTTGTCTTCGAGGATGACGATCGTGTGGGGGAAGGTTGCCTTGTTGGCCCCGGAGAGCGTGTGCTGAAGCACGAAGGGCGTGGTGATTTCGACGCCTTTAGGAACAAAGAGCAGGGCGCCGGCGCCGGTGAAGGCGGTGTTGAGGGCGACAAATTTTTGCGAACCGAGATTGGCGGGGTGCTTCTGGAAATACTTGCGCACCAAATCACCGTGCTGGGTAAGGGCCTCGTCGAGCGGGGCGAAGATCACGCCCTTGGCGGCGAGATCGGCGGGCACCGTGCTGCGCGCGACCAGTTGGCGATTGGAGAAAATGATTTCGGCGACGTGGGGGTAATTGGCGAGGTGGGGGATGTGTTGGGACGCATCCTCGGGCAGCTCAAAGCCGGTCAGGTCAAGGGTGCTCAGGCTGGAGAAACGCCAGGTCTCGTCGGTGCGCGAGGGCATCGGCAGGGCGTTGAACTGGTTCCAGGCGGCCTTCTTGGTCTCTAACCACCAAGCGGGCAGGTAGCCGCGTTGGGAGAGGTGTAGCGCGAAACGCGCGGCATCAAGGCCGGTGATGGGAGGAGCGGAGAGGACAGTGGCGGTGGCGGACATGCTTGGGAGAGTTGAGTGACGATTTCGGCGGAGTTACACAGAGGACACGAGAGGTGGCACAGAGGGCACTGAGTAGAGCTTTATAAGAAAAGTGATGGTTCTCGGTGCTCTCTGTCTTTCCTCGTGTGCCCTCTGTGTTACTGGATCGTGGATTGGGCTGGATCAGCCGACCGAGCCTTCCATTTCGAGGTCGATGAGGCGCTTGAGCTCGACGGAGTACTCCATCGGGAATTGGCGCACCAGGTCGTTAACAAAGCCGTTGACCGCCAGACTCATCGCCTGGGCCTCGGTCAGTCCGCGCTGCTGCATGTAAAAGATCTGCTCTTCGTTAACCTTGGACACGCTCGCTTCGTGCTGAACCGAGTGAGTGTCGCCGCGCACCACGATCGCTGGATAGGTGTCGGTGCGGCTGTTGGAGTTGATCAACAGCGCGTCGCACTCGGTATTGTTTTTGCAACCCTTGAGGTGCTTCGGAATGTGGACCACGCCGCGGTAAGTGCTGCGGCCCTGACCGACGCTGATCGACTTGGCGACGATCACCGAAGTGGTGTCGTCAGCGGCGTGGATCATTTTCGCGCCGGTGTCCTGGTGCTGGCCGTCGTTGGCCAGGGCGATCGAGATGACCTCACCGCGGGCGCGCTTGCCCTTCAGGATAACACCCGGGTACTTCATCGTCAGGCGGCTGCCGATGTTGCAGTCGAT
>JBILJE010000002.1:0-29351 GCA_044377395.1 Rariglobus sp.
AAAGCCGGTCGTAATCGTTGGCTTGGCAAACGCCCCCGCCAGCGCGGTGTGGCGATGAACCCGGTCGATCACCCCAACGGTGGTGGTCAGGGTAAATCCAAGGGTGGTGGCGGTCGCCAACACCTCGTTTCTCCTTGGGGTCAGCTCGCCAAGGGTTTCCCGACGCGCAAACGCTCCAAGCCTTCCAGCTCCCAGATCCTTGTTCGCCATAACGGTCGCAAGCCCCGCGGAAAGAAGTAATTTCTACACCTTACCACTATGGCACGCTCCATCAAAAAAGGTTTCTTTGTCGATTACCACCTGCTCGAGAAAATCGAGAAGGCCATCAAGGCCGGTGGTTCCAAGAAACCCATCCAAACCTGGTCCCGCCGCTCGACGATTACGCCCGATTTCATCGGCCACACGTTCAGCGTTCATAACGGCAAAGCCTTCATCTCGGTTCACGTCACCGAGAACATGGTCGGTCACAAGCTCGGCGAATTCGCGCTCACCCGCGTGTTCAAGGGCCACGGTGGCATGACCCGCAAGGAAATCTAATACGCTTAACCGCCCTCGTGATCCTGCGGATCGCCATCGTTTTGGCTGCTTTGTTTTTCACTTCGGTGAACTGCAAAGCAGCACAACTCCAGGCGTTCCGCTCTATCTCGGGGGCTTTGGTAGTGGCCGTAGAGCCGACCCGCGTCGCGGATGTCGTTCTCCTCGGCGCCGGCTTCGAGGCCGGCCTTCGTCAAGGGATGGTTTTCAGCATCACGCGTTCAGGAGTGAAAATAGCCGAGGTCGTACTCGTCGAACTTCGCCCCCGCGCCAGTGCCGCTATCATTATCCAATTGCTCCCGGGTCAAACGATCCGGTCCGGAGACACTGCCAACGTAAAAACTCTCAAGGTATAATTAATAACTACAAAAAGGGCAGGGGATTTAGGTCCTGCTGTCGCCCCAAAAGGGAATCTTAATCAAATGGAAGTCCAAGCCCTCACTCGCTACGCGCGCATGTCCCCTAAAAAGGTGCGCGAAGTCGTTCGTACCATCCAAGGTCGCAAAGCCAACGATGCCGTCGATCTCCTTACGCTCATCCCGCGTAAGTCCGCCCGCCTCATCGTGAAGACGCTCAAGAGCGCCATCGCCAACGCCGAAAACAACAACAATCTCTCCTCCGACAATCTGTTCGTGAAGAGCGCGTTGGTTGAAAATGGACCTGTCTTGAAGCGCTTCAAGGCCGGTGCCCGCGGTACCGCGATGCCCCGCCGTAAGAAGATGTCCCACATCCTGATCGTCCTCTCCGACGGTAACTCCAACTAATTTACCACCATGGGCCAAAAGACCAATCCAATCGGCTTCCGCCTCGCCGTCCGCCGCAACTGGCAATCCCGCTGGTATGCTTCGAAGAAGGACTTCGCTAAGCTCCTCCTCGAAGATCAAATCATCCGTGAGAAACTCATGGAGAAGCTCAAGCAGGCTTCTGTTCCCCGTATCTTCATTGAGCGCGCGTCCAACCGCGTTCGCGTCAAGATCTACACCGCCCGTCCGGGTTTGGTGATCGGCCGCAAGGGCGCCGAGATCGAGAACATCAAGGCCGAGCTCGCAAAGCTCACCGGCAAGGACGTCCTCCTTGACATCCAAGAGGTCAAGAAGCCCGAGATCGAAGCTCAGCTTGTTGCCGAAAACGTATGCTTGCAGCTCGAACGCCGCATCGCTTTCCGCCGCGCCATGAAAAAGGCCGTTGAGTTGGCCATGGCGCTCGGTGCCGAGGGCATTCGTATTCAATCTTCCGGTCGTCTCGGTGGTGCCGACATCGCTCGTCGCGAATGGCAGCGCAAGGGTCGTGTTCCTCTCCACACGCTCCGCGAAAACATCGACTACGGCTTTGCTGAAGCGAAGACCGTCTACGGCAAGATCGGCGTCAAATGCTGGATCTGCAAAAAGGAAGCTGACACGACGCTCTAAACCCGTCGCACGTCCTAACCATTTAACTAAAGAGAAACCATCATGGCTCTCGCTCCAGCACGCACCAAATATCGTAAGTCACAAAAGGGTTCCCGTAAGGGTAACGCCAAGCGTGGTAACACGATTTCCTTCGGCGAATTCGGTCTCCAATCCCTCAGCCGTGGTCCTATGACCGGCCAACAGATTGAGGCCGCCCGAGTCACCATTTCGCGCCATCTAAAGCGCAAAGGTAAACTCTGGATTCGCGTTTTCCCCCACAAGCCAATCACTAAGAAACCTGCCGAAACGCGCATGGGCTCTGGTAAAGGTCCGGTCGAATATTATGTCGCCCAGATCAAACCAGGTGCAGTCCTGTTCGAACTCGGTGGTGTCACCGTGACCGTCGCAAAAGAGGCTTTTCGCCTTGCCGACGCCAAACTGCCCTTCCGTTGCCGCTTTATTGTGCGCGAAGGCACCGCCGCCTAACCAAACTCCGGCTACCCGCTGGAAAAAATCGCCATGAGCAAGAAGATCAATCCCATTAACGAGCTAGCCTCCGCTGAGCTCGACGCCAAGCTGACCGAAAACCGCGAAAAGCTTCTTCACCTCCGCCTGCGCAAGCAGACCGGCCAAGTCGAGAAGACCCACGAGCTGCGTATCCTGCGTAAGGATATCGCCCGTCTCGAGACTGCGCGCACCGCCAAGAATAAGAAGGCCGCCGCCTAATCGTATATCCACATGTCCACCACGACCCGCAATTCTCGCAAGGACCTCACCGGTTTCGTCACCAGCCGCTCTGGCGACAAGTCCATCAAGGTTACCGTTCCCTACAAGATCCCGCATCCGCGTTACCAGAAGACCATCAATCGTAAAACCGTTGTGCACGTGCACGACGAGAAGAACGAGACCAAGGTCGGTGACAAGGTCGAGATCATGGAGACTCGTCCATTGAGCCGCCTCAAGCGCTGGCGCATCGTCAAAATCATTCAAGCTGCCGTTGCCGCCGATGGCGCTGCGATCAGCGAAAATGATGTTGCCGATCTCGTCCCCACCAAGACGACCAAGGCTTAATTCCCATAACATTTAACAAAGACACCCGTCATGCTACAACTCCGTTCATGGGTAGAAGTCGCTGATAACACAGGCGCTCGTCGCGCGATGTATATCAGCAAAAAAGGTCAGAACACCACCACCGCTGGCGTGGGTGATGTCGTCACCCTCCACATCAAGGAAAGCTCCACCGATGCTTCCGTGAAAAAGGGTGAGGTTCACAAGGCCGTCATCATCCGCACCAAGGCTCCGGTTCGCCGCGCCGATGGTAGCTACCTGCGTTTCGACAGCAACGCCGTCGTCATCCTCACTGCGGATGGCAATCCCAAGGGCACCCGTATCTTCGGCCCTGTCGCTCGCGAACTGCGTGCGAAAAACTTCATGAAGATCATCTCGCTCGCTCCGGAGGTCCTCTAACATGTCCGTTAAATATCACGTAAAACGCGGCGACGATGTCGTCGTTATCGCCGGTTCCCAAAAGGGTAAATCGGGCAAAGTCATCGAAATCCTTCCCGCTAAGGATCGTGTTCGCGTTGAAGGCATCGCGATGATGAAGCGCCACATGAAGAAGTCCGAGGCCAATCCCGCCGGCTCTATTGTTGAGCGCGAGGGTTCGGTCCACGTTTCCAATCTGCAGAAGAAAGCCGTGTTCGACGCGTCCAAAAAACGCGCAGCCAAGGCTTAATCTACAAATAATTAAATTAGGGCTTGCCAGGGTCGAAGCTACTTCATGTAACTTCGACCCTTTTCCGCCTCTACACACTCTCTAATTGCCATCCGGGTCGGTAATCCGGTGGCTCTTACCATAATGAGCAATAACACTCCTTTCCTTAAAAAACACTACACCGAGCAGGTTGTCCCTGCCTTGGTCAAAAGCCGCGGCTACAAAAACACCCACGAGTTGCCGAAGATCGTAAAGATCTCCATCAACACGGGTATCGACGCTGAGGCCGACAAAAACCAGATCGCTGACATTCAGCGCGATCTCGCCCTCATTGCTGGTCAAAAACCAGTTCTGTCGAAGTCCAAGAAGGCTATCTCGAACTTTAAGTTACGCGAGGGTCAGGTCGTCGGCGCGCACGTCACCCTCCGTGGTGAGCGCATGTGGGATTTCCTCTATCGCCTTCTCGCGGTAGCACTTCCTACAATCCGCGACTTCCGCGGCGTCGGCTCCAAGCTTGACGGTCAGGGTAACTACAATCTCGGCGTCGCCGACTTCACCATTTTCCCGGAAATCACCGTTGAGAATGTGAAGAAGGCCATGGGTCTTGATATCACCATCGTGACCACCGCATCCACGGATGACGAAGGCCGCGAACTCCTCAAGCTCCTCGGCATGCCTTTCCGTCGCACCGAGCAGCAGGTTGCCGCCGACGCGGCCGCCGCAAAGAACAACGCAGCTTAATCCCCTTTCGCCATGCCGAAGACATCCGCCATTAACAAAAACGAGAAGCGCAAGGTTCTCGTTGCTAAGTACGCCGTTCAACGCGCCGAGCTGAAGGCCATTCTCGCCAATCCGGTCACGAACGACGAAGAGTTTTTCGCCGCCCAGAAAAAGCTGCAGAAGCTGCCCCGTAACTCTTCGAAGATCCGCATTCGTAACCGTTGCTCCATGAGCGGTCGCCCTCGCGCTTTCATTCGCAAGTTCGGCGTTTCCCGTATCACCTTCCGTGAGCTTGCTCTGAACGGCAAGATCCCGGGTGTGACCAAGTCCTCCTGGTAACAATTTCAGGGCCACGGGGGTCGGATATGACCCGCGAGCTCTACTAAAACAACATCCACCATGACAGATCCCGTCAGCGACTTCCTGACCCGCCTACGCAATGCGTATAAAGCTGGTCTCGCCGAGTGCGTATCGCCGCACTCCAACCTCAAGGAAAGCCTCGCGGCTATCCTTAAATCCGAAGGCTTTGTCTCCGGCGTTTCCCTTTCGACTGATGACCGTGGTCACAAGACCTTGGTTGTTAAGCTCAAGTATGTGGACAACACTCCGGCTGTCACAAACCTCACCCGCGTTTCGACCCCTGGTCGTCGCCTCTACTACAGCTACACGGAGATCCCGCGCGTGCTGAACGGTCTCGGCATCAGCATCCTTTCGACCTCGAAGGGCCTGCTGAAGGACCAAGATGCCCGTCGCCAAAAAGTTGGCGGCGAATTGCTCTGCAAAGTCTGGTAACCTGGAACAAAACACATGTCACGCGTAGGCAAAATTCCAGTTATCATTCCTGACAAAGTTAAGGTCGTCGTCGCCGGACACACTGTCTCGGTCGAAGGCCCTAAGGGCAAAGTCTCCAAGACTTTTGCTCCCGTTGTCTCCATTGTGCATGCTGACAAATCTGTCAAAATTGCACCCCTCGACGAGAGTCGTTTCTCCCGCGCCATGTTTGGCACCGTTCGCTCGGTGATTGCCGCCATGGTTAAGGGTGTATCCGAAGGCTTCGTTAAGGATCTCGAAATTCAGGGCGTCGGTTTCAAGGCTGTCCTTAAGGGCAAGCAACTTGACCTCGCGCTCGGTTATTCGCACGCGATTCTTTTCGACATCCCTGAGGGCATCAAAATCACGGTTGCCGACCAGACCAAGGTTAAGGTTGAAGGTGCCGACAAGCAGCTTGTTGGCATGGTGACTGCGACCATCCGCAGCTACTATCCGCCGGAGCCGTACAAGGGTAAGGGCGTCCGTATCGTTGGCGAGCGCGTCCGCCGTAAAGAAGGCAAGACGGTCGCTTAACCTTTGTAATCATAACAATTTACTAGCTCTTCCGAGCAAAAAAATAAATGTCCACTACTCGCAAAGCCGACCTACTCCAGAAGCGTCGTTGGCGCATTCGCAAGAAGGTTTTCGGCACGGCCCTCCGTCCCCGTTTGGCTGTTCGTTTTACCAGCAAGCACATCTACGCACAGGCTATCGACGACCAGGCTGGCACCACGCTGGCCTTCCTCTCGAGCCTCGATGCGGACCTGCGCAAGCTGGAGCTCTCCGCCAACATCGCCGGTGCCAAGTCCCTTGGTGCAGCTTTCGCCGCTAAGGCCAAGGCCGCCGGTATCACCTCCGTTGTGTTCGATCGCTGCGGCGCTCTCTA
Source organism: Rariglobus sp. (assembly GCA_044377395.1). Lineage (GTDB taxonomy): Bacteria > Verrucomicrobiota > Verrucomicrobiia > Opitutales > Opitutaceae > Rariglobus. The sequence goes on from JBILJE010000002.1 coordinate 6,053, forward strand.
CCACGGTAAAGTTAAAGTCTTCGCAGATGCCGCTCGCGAAGGTGGTCTCGCATTCTAATCTATGAGCACTATTCCTCCTGCAGCTCCCGCTGGTGATCAGCAGCAGCGTCCGCCCCGTCGGGAAAATCGCGGTCCTCGCGAGATTCCGAAGTCCTACGACGAGCACGGTAACGAGTTGGTTGAAAAGATCGTTTTCATTAACCGTTGCGCCAAAGTCGTTAAGGGTGGTCGTCGCTTCAGCTTCTCCGCCATTTGCGTAGTTGGTGACCGCAAAGGTCGCGTTGGTGTCGGTTACGGCAAAGCCAACGAGGTTCCCGATGCTATCAAAAAGAGCACCGAGAACGCCAAGAAGAACTTCGTGACCGTGCAGCTCAAGGGCGACACGATCCCGCACGATGTCATGGGTATTGCCGACGGCGGCAAGGTCCTCCTTAAGCCCGCTTCGACCGGTACCGGCCTCATCGCCGGTGGTGCCGTTCGCGCCGTGCTTGAGGCTGCTGGCATCAAGAACATCCTCACCAAGTCCAGCGGTTCCAGCAATCACATTGCTGTGGTGCATGCGACCCTCAACGGTCTCCTGCAGCTGCGTACCGCCGAGCAGATCAAAGCCGCCCGTTCGGCTTAATCTGGATTAAGAATAATCCGAGTCCCACCTTACTAGTAGTAGGGTGGGGCGACCCATTTAGGAAAATACATGAAACTCCACGAACTTAAGAACGTTAAAGGCGCTGTCCACCGTAAGAAGCGCGTAGGCTGCGGCGAAGGCAGCGGCCATGGTAAGACCTCCGGTCGCGGCGGTAAGGGCCAATCGGCCCGCTCCGGTAGCTCCATCCGTCCCGGCTTCGAAGGCGGCCAGATGCCCCTTTATCGTAAGTTGCCCCATCGCGGCTTCAACCAGGCAGCATTCCGCAATGCTCCCGAGGTGGTTAATATCGGCGAATTTGCCAAGCTTGACGCTAGCATCACGGAGCTCAACTCCGAGGTCCTCACCAAGCTCGGTCTGGTTCGCGGTGACAAAAAACTGCTCAAGGTTCTCGGTACCGGTGAACTCACGCGCGCCTTCAAGGTGACCGCCGCCAAGTTCTCCGATACCGCCAAGGCCAAGATCGAGGCCGCAGGCGGCCAGGCCATCGTCGCCTAATATTAGGTGCAGGCCGCGCGAAAATATATCGCGCGGCCTTTTTTTTACTCTGATTTCCCGTCCTCCGATTTATCGCCGTGCTCTCTGCATTCACGAATTCCCTGAAGATCCCTGAGCTTCGCTCCCGTATTTTTTATACGTTGGCACTCCTTTTTGTCGCCCGTGTGGGCGCGCATATCCCACTCCCCGGCCTGAATCCCGAGCCTTTGGCTGCCTTTTTTAAGGACCAAGCCGGCAGCAACGGCGGCGCTTTGGTGGGTCTCTACAACATGTTCACGGGTGGTGCCCTTGTTAAAGGAGCCGTTTTCGCCCTGGGCATCATGCCCTACATCAGCGCTTCGATCATCTTTCAATTGATGACGGCTGTGGTTCCAGCTCTTAGCCGCCTGTCGCAAGAGGGTGACGTTGGACGCCAAAAGCTCACCCAATACACCCGTTACGCCACGCTCATCATTTGTTTGGTTCAGGGTACCCTTCTGATTTTGGCCCTAGAGAATCCGGCCCGCCTGTTCGGGTCCAATTTCGATGTCAACGTCTATGGCTCAATCGTGATTGCGCCAAAAGCATGGTTCCTAATTACTTCGGTCATCTTTATGACTGCCGGCACCCTCCTTCTTATGTGGTTGGGCGAGCAGATTACCCAGCGCGGCATTGGTAACGGCGTTTCTTTGCTCATTTCTGTTGGTATTTTGGCTGACATCCCCGGTGCAGCCGCAACCGCCTATCAGCTGTTCTTCCCTGCCATTGGTGTTAAGGGCCTTGGTTTGCCGCAGGCGGTTGTCATGATCCTTCTGTTCGTTCTTGTGACGATGGGAATCATTCTGGTCGTGCAGGGCCAGCGTAAGATTCCGGTTCAGTACGCCAAGCGGGTCGTGGGCAACAAGGTTATGGGCGGTCAAAGCTCCTTCCTTCCCCTCAAGGTCAACTACTCCGGTGTTATGCCCGTGATTTTCGCCAGCGCCATTTTGCTCTTCCCTCAGCAGATTTTCTCCCAGGTCGGTGCTGCATTTGATATGAAGTTCCTGACGGAGTTCGCGGAAAACCTTCTGCGTGGCCATTGGGTTTATTACGCCTCCATGGCGACCCTGATCCTTTTCTTCAGCTATTTCTGGGTTTCGGTTATGTTTAAGCCCATTCAGATTGCCGATGACTTAAAGAAATACGGCGGCTATATCCCAGGCGTTCGTCCGGGTGCACCCACCGCAAAATTTCTGGATTTCATCATGACCCGCATGACTTTGGCCGGTGCCATCTTTTTGACGCTGATCGCCGTCATGCCCGACATTTTCCTCTTCGAGCTCAACGTTCCTCAGCGCCTGGCCGTGTTTTTCGGCGGCACGGGCATGTTGATCATTGTGGGCGTGGTGTTGGACACTATGAAGCAGATCGAGACCTTCCTGCTGCAGCGACACTATGACGGATTCCTCAAGAAAGGCCGCGTTCGTGCTCGCAGTTCGAATTCGCCCAGTGCCACTAGTGATGCCCTCAGTTCCGAGGCCGTGATGAAGTTGGCCGTTCCCGTCCTCGTGCTCCTCGCGCTTGGTGTGGGTATTTGGGCTTGGAGAATTCTTGCGAAATAAAGCTTTACTTCGTCGGTAGTGACTGAAAGCTTTGACCTCTTTTCTTCTTACGGCCCTCCAGCCCAACAGAAGTTCTTACTGCTCGGTTCCTCTCCGCGTTCCACTGGAAAGTGGGAGAATCAGCTTCGTTCTTTGAATATTGAGCACGTCTCTCTCGTTGACTTGATTCAACGGGAGATTTCACGTGCATCGTCCCTCGGCCAAATGGTCGAACGGGCGATCCGCCAGGAATCACCCCTGGCGGACGAAACCATCCTCGCACTTATGCGGCGTTGGTTTTGGGCACGTAAACCTGATGCGGGATTTACCTTAACAGGCTTCCCGGCTACGTTGCTCCAAGCCAAAGTGTTCGACGAGTGGCTTGATGCCCGTGATGAAAATCTTCACGGCGTCATACCTAACTCAGACTCCTCCGAGTTACTCGTTGAGCACTATCGCACCTTGGGCCTTCTCATCGAAGCCCCTGAATTTGCAGTCCTATGATTCCCATTAAAAATAAAGAAGGGATCATGCGGATGCGTGAATCCTGTGCGATTGCCGCCCTCGTGTTAAAACAGCTCAAAGAGCTCGTTCGTCCGGGGATCACGACTTATGACTTGGATCAAGCTGCACGCGATTTTATGTCGCAGCACGGAGCTAGGAGCGCTTGTTATGGTTACAAAATCGGCAGCCGCCGGTTTCCCGCTTACACCTGTCTTTCGGTTAACGAAGAAGTGGTACACGGTATCGGTTCGCTGAAGCGCGTTTTGCACGATGGCGATGTGGTCTCTTTGGATGTCGTTATTGAATATAACGGCTACATCGGTGACAACGCGACCACTGTACCACTGGGCGCGGTCTCCCCTAAAATCGCCGAGTTACTACGCGTCTCTGAGGAGGCGCTTTACCTCGGGATTAAGCAGGCGATCGTCGGAAACCGCATCGGCGATATCTCCCACTCCATTCAAACACATGTCGAAGCCCACGGTTTCGGCGTCGTTCGCGATCTGGTTGGCCACGGGGTTGGTATTTCAATGCACGAAGACCCGCAAATCCCCAACTTCGGCCGTCGTAATGCAGGAGAAAAAATCAAGCCAGGTATGACATTGGCGATCGAGCCCATGGTCAACTTGGGGACCTACCGGACCAAGACCCTAAGTGACGGTTGGACCATTGTCACCGCTGACAACACGCCCTCCGCACACTTCGAACACACCGTGCTCACCACTGATAACGGCCCTGAGATCCTCACGATCGCAAAAGCCATTTAACCACTTTCCCTAAAACTTTCCGGACCAAATGCCTTGCGCTGCGGTCCTGTTGCTCAACCTTCCAACGTCCCTAAACCCAACCATCCATGCCACGTATCCTCGGTGTTGATATTCCCGCGAAGAAGAAAATCGCGTTTGCCCTCCGTTACATCTACGGAATCGGTCCCGTCCGCGCGGACCTGATCGTTAAAGAAGTCGGTATTGATCCCGACTCCCGCGCTGAAGCCCTCACTGAGGAGCAGCTCAACAAAATCCTTCACATCATCACTGAGAACAAGTGGGTGGTTGAGGGTGACCTCCGCCGTGAGCTGATGGGCAACCTGAAGCGCCTCCAGGCGATCAATTGCTACCGTGGCGTTCGCCACCGCAAGAGCCTGCCCGTTCGCGGTCAGCGCACGAGCACCAATGCCCGCACCCGCAAGGGCCCGCGCCGCACCGTCGGCGTCACCAAGGCCAAAGAATAAAAATTTACTACCATGGCTGAAGAAAAGTCCGCTCCTAAGAAAGAAAAGACCCCGAAGGTCGCCGCTGCCGGCGCCGAGGTCAAAGCTCCTGCTGCCGATAAGCCTGCTAAGGCTTCCAAGGCTCCCAAAACCGAAGGTGCCGAAGGCGCTGCTCCCGCTCCCGCGGCCGATCAGAAGCCCGTCGAGCTCATCGGTGGCGTCGCCAAGCAGCCCACCGCCGAAGACCTTCTCAAAGAAGAGCTCGGTACGATCAAGATCCGCAAGGCCAAGGGCTCCAAGAACGTCGTTTCCGGCGTCGCCAACATCCTCGCTTCTTTCAACAACACGATCGTTTCGATCACCGATGCCAAGGGCCAAGTCATTGCTTGGTCCAGCGCTGGTAAGTGCAACTTCCGCGGTTCGCGTAAGTCCACCGCCTACGCCGCCCAGGTCGTCGCTCAAGACGCCGCCCGTAACGCCATGTCCCATGGTCTTAAGGACGTTGTGATCAAGGTTTCCGGTCCCGGCCTCGGCCGCGACAGCGCCATTCGCGCCCTCCAGGCCATCGGTTTGGAAATCAACACCATCATCGACGTTACCCCGGTGCCCCACAACGGCTGCCGTCCTCGTAAGCGCCGTCGCGTCTAATCTGACGCTTATCCTCATCACGGAATACATTTAACAGTAACCCACCATGGCACGTTACACAGGTCCTACCACCCGCATCAGCCGCCGTTTCGCCACGCCGATCTTCGGCGCGACCAAGGCGTTTGAGAAACGCAACTTCCCCCCAGGGCAACACGGCCCTAAGCTCCGCCGCAAGCTCTCCGAGTACGCCGTCGGCTTGAACGAAAAGCAGAAGCTCCGTTACACCTACGGTCTGCTCGAGCGTCAATTCCGCCGCACCTTCGAAATCGCCAAGCGCGAGCGCGGCGTCACCGGTGAGCGCTTCTTGCAGCTCCTCGAGACCCGTTTGGACAGCGTCATTTATCTCTTGGGTTTTGCCAAGAGCCGTGCCGCCGCCCGCCAGCTCGTTGGCCACGGCCACGTGCGCGTTAACGGTCACAAGCTCGACATCGCCAGCGCCGTCATCAAGGCCGGTGACGAGATCGAGATCAAGAACCTCGCGTCCTCCCGCCAGCTTGCCCAGCGCAACTTGGAAGAGAACCGCGGCCGTCCCGTCCCGGGCTGGCTCTCGCTCAACGCCGAGCAATTCAAGGCCGTGGTCAATCGTCTGCCTAACCGCGACGAAATCGCTGCCAACATCAACGAGCAGCTCATCGTTGAGTTCTACTCCCGCTTCTAAGCCGGAGTTTTCTCAACCCAACGCAGCAAACACTCACCTCCATGCCCAAACGCCTCGGAAAGTTCGAACTGCCCAATAAACTTAACAAGGTTGAGGAAGGCTCCACGCCAACCTACGCCAAGTTCATCGCCGAGCCATTCGAAGCCGGTTATGGTCACACCATCGGCAATTCTCTGCGTCGCGTTCTCCTGAGCTCGATCGAGGGTTCCGCCATCTCCTCGATCAAAATCGAGGGCGTTAATCACGAATTCCAGAGTATCGATGGCGTCGTCGAAGATGTCACCGACATCGTTCTTAACCTGAAGAAGGTGCTTATCGTTTCCACGAAACGTGAGTCCATCACCCTCTCCATCAAGGTGAAGAACCGTGCTGGTTACGTCACGGCCGCTGACATCCAGGGTGATTCCAACATCACCATCGTCAATCCGACCCAGGTCATTGCTACCCTCGAAAAAAACACCTCTTTCGAGGCTGAAATCGAGATCAAGACCGGTCGCGGTTACTATCCTGGTGAGCAGAACAAGAAAGAAGAGCAGGCTATCGGCGTTATCCCGATCGACTCGCTTTTCTCCCCTGTTCGTCTCGTCAAGTATTCCGTGGAGAACACCCGCGTCGGCCAGATCACCGATTATGATAAGCTCATTCTCGAAATCTGGACGGATGGCCGTATCACCCCGGACGACGCCCTGAAGCAGTCCGGTTCGATCTTGAAGCACCACCTCGATGTGTTTGATCGCGTCAGCGACGAGTCCTTCGAGTTCGAGAACCAGCAGTCTGAGGTCAGCGAAGAGCAGAATAAGCTCCGTAAGCTCCTCAACATGTCGGTTAACGAAATCGAACTTTCGGTTCGCGCCGCTAACTGCTTGAACAACGCCAACATCACGACGGTTGGCGAACTTGCGATGAAGTCTGAGCAGGAAATGCTCAAGTATCGCAACTTCGGCAAGAAGTCGCTCAACGAGATCAAAGACAAGCTTGAGGCCCTCGGTCTCTCGCTTGGCATGAAGATCGACGAGCGTCTCCTCGATGCCGTCAAAAAAGACGCCTGATTCGGAAGCAGCGAGTAGCGGGTAGTGAGTAGCGAGCATCCGCTTGCGGCCCACTACCCGCCACTCGGTCATCCGACTACTCGCTACCCGCTACTTACCACTCGCTACTACTTTTGCGGTGCTTGCGCCGTCCTTGCCGCTCAACGCTGCGGTCCGGATTGCCGATCGGGCACCGCTCTTAAAAAAACACCACAATGCGCCACAAAAAACACAGTCACTCCCTCGCCGGTCGTAGCTCGCCCCACCGCGCTGCTATGCTCTCCAATATGGCCGCCTCGCTCATTGAGCACGACCGTATCGAGACGACCCTCGCCAAGGCGAAGGCCCTCCGCCCCTTTGTCGAAAAGATCATCACGAAGGCCAAACAGGCCGCCGCGAAGACCGAAAAGAAGGATGCAGTCCATCTCCGTCGCCTCGCCCTCAAGGACGTGCGCAACGAAGACATGGTCACCCTCCTGTTCAACGAAAAGTACAAGGAGTTCGTTAACCGTAACGGTGGTTACACCCGTATCTACAAGCTCGCTCTCCCCCGCGTGAGCGATGCCGCTGAAATGGCGATCATCGAGTTCGTTAAGGCCGACGACAAGGGTTACACCAAGTCCAAGAAGCCAGCTAAGGCCAAGAAGGTCGCCGCACCCGCTGCGGAAGCCGCTCCCGAGGCCCAAGCCTAAGTCGTAAGTAGCGCCTTTCGGCGTCTCCTACTTCCCGTCAAAGCGCCGAAGAGCAATCTTCGGCGCTTTTTTGTGCCCATTTTTCCTGCGTGGAAGTGCAGCCAAAACACGGCCGTGCTCCTAGGCGGCGGGGCTTTTGAACACCGGACTCTTTCCAAATAATCGGCATTCATGAAATTGAGACCCATGATCACTTTATTCTTGTGCTGCCTGCATCGAATGAGATTAGGTCGCGTTCTCATTCCTTGATTATGTTAAAAAACGCTTCTTTCAACTCACTCCGCGCGCGACTCAGCGCTGGGACTGTTCTCCTTTTGGCTTGGGCCGTTGGCTCGGCTCCCGTGGCCCTTCGCGCCGACGAAAACACCCTCGGATTCACCTACGGGGCCGAGACCTTGCCAAAGGGCGCCTCCGAAGTTTACCAGATCGTCACCTCGCGCACCGGCAAGGCCGCAGGCCACTACTCGGCTTTGGATTTACAGACCGAAATTGAACACGGCTTTACCGATAGGCTGCAGGGCTCTCTTTACCTCAACGCCATCTCCCACGACATTAGCGGGGTTCCCAATACCTCTGACCGTGATCAGACCGCTTTTAACGGCGTGCAGGTTTCCGTGAAGTACAACCTGCGCAGTGCCGACCGCGGTGGTTGGGGCGTGGCGGTTTATTTGGAGCCCGGCTACAAGCGCTACAGCGGCCGCAGTGGCAAACGCGAAGACATCTACTTCTTGGAGCCGAAGCTCATCCTTCAGCGCAACTTCCTCGACGACACCGTGATTTGGTCCACCAATCTGGGCGCCGAATTTGAGCGCGAACAGGATTTGGGACGGGGTTCGAGCCACGGCGATTGGGAAAGCGAGCTAGAGCTGGAGGCCAGCAGCGGCGTGAGCTACCGGTTTGCCCCAGGTTGGTTTGCCGGCGTGGAGGGGCTTTACAAGTCGGCCTATGCGCACATGCAGCTCGATGAGATGAGCGAAAACGCGTTCTTTTTCGGCCCGAATGTCCATTACGCCAACGCTCGCTGGTGGGCGACCCTCGCGGTGCTGCCGCAGATCACTGGCTGGCCGGAAAACAAGGATACGCGCAACTTGCACAACTACGAGGCGTTGATGATCCGCCTGAAGCTCGGCCTGCATTTCTAATCGTTCGCATTTAATCGGATAACCATGCGCCTCACGCCTGTCTTCACCGCAACCACGGCGTTGGTCGCAAGCACCTCCGGCTACGCCACCGAGTACCTGTCGGTCGAACAGGCCCAGCAGGCGATGTTCCCCGGCGCCTCGTTGGCCGTCACCCCGCTCAAGCTCACCTCGGAGCAGGTCAAGGTGGTCGTAAAAAAAAGCGGGGTAGGCCTACGCTCGCCTGTGGTGCGCGTGTGGGCCGTAAGCGGTGGCGGGTGGTTTTTCGTGGATGATGTTTTGGGCAAACACGAGTTCATCACTTACGCGGTTGGCTTGGACGCGACGGGGGCTGTGCGCGGTGTGGAGATTCTGACCTATCGCGAGGCTTACGGCGGGCAAATCAACACTCCTAAATGGCGTGCTCAGTTTACCGGTAAAACCACCGCCTCCCCGCTGCTGCTTGATCAGGATATTGCCAACATCACCGGCGCCACCTTGTCGTGCCGCCATGTGATGGAGGGCGTGAAACGGGTGCTGTCCATTTACGAAACCGCCCTCGCAGCCCAATTCCCTGATGCCGCCCCGTCCGCCGCTCGCTGAACTCCGGCGCGCGCGCCCGCTTCTGGGCACGTTGGTCGAAATCACCGCCGCCGGGGCGTCCGCGGCGGTGCTCGCCCGCGCCGTGACGCAGGCTTTTTCGGCGATTGAGCAGGTGCAGGGTTTGTTGAGTTTTCACGATCCAGCCAGTGATCTGACGCGGCTTAACCAAGCGGTTCCGGGCGAATGGGTGCAGGTGCATCCGCTGAGTTGGACCGTGTTGCGGCACGCGCGGGCGCTGGCGCGGGTGAGCGGCGGGCGTTTCGATGCGGCGATCGCGCCGCGCTTGCAGGTTTGGGGGCTGTTGCCGCGCACGGTGGCCAAGCAGGTGGCCGCAGAGTCGCTCCCGGTTGAGCTTGGGCTCCGACGCGTTGCCGTAAGCCTTGTGCCCGCCTGCGGCAGTGCCGCGCTCGAATTTTCCGCCGGCTCACGGGTGCGTTTACCAGCGCCGTTGACGCTGGATTTGGGGGGTATTGCCAAAGGGTATGCGGTTGACCGGGCCGTGGCGGTGTTGCGCCGTGCCGGCGTCAGGCGCGGGGTGGTCAATGCCGGCGGCGATCTGCGGGTTTTTGGCGACGTGGCGGTGCCCGTGCAGGTGCGGCATCCGGCAAAGCCGGGGGTGTTTTTTGCGTTGGGCGGCTTATGCGACGGAGCGCTGGCGACCTCGGCGCTCACCTACAGCGCACGGCGTTGGCGCGGGCGGGACGTGGGGGCGTTGGTGGATCCGCGCACCGGTATGGCCTGCGGGCACGGGGTGAGCATCACGGTGTGGGCACGCTCGGCGTGGCTCGCGGACGGGCTGACCAAGGTTGTGGCGAGTTCCCTGACGGAGCTCGGCTTAGGTGGGCCTACCGGCGCGACAGGGCCGTGCGTGACGGCTCCGGTGCCGGGGGGGCTGGTTGCGGCGGACCAGGGGCCGAGGTTTGCGGTGGCGGCGCTGCTGGAGCTGTATCAGGCGCGAGCGGTCATCATTGACGCAGCCGGACGCGCCACTTGGCTCGGGGTGGTGACACACGAATTTATAGCTCAAGCAGATGTCGCGTAATTTCTTAAAACTGGAGCGGGGGCAGCGGCGGTGGTTACACGCGAGCTTCACGGTGTTGTTTTTGACCGGCGTGGTCTGGTGGGCGCTGCACCGCTGGGGCGAGGTGGAAACGGAGTTTGGCCCTGCACCACACCCGTTGAATCCCTGGCTCATGCGTGTTCACGGCGCGGCGGCGATGGTGGCGCTCGTAGTGTTGGGCACGCTGTTGCCGGGGCATGTCCGCAAGGCCTGGCGGGCGGGACGCAACCGCCTCACCGGCGTGGGCATGTTGGCGTGTTGTGGCGGGCTGAGTGTGAGTGGCTACGCGCTGTATTATGCGGGTGCTGAATCGGCGCGCGTTTGGGCGAGCGGGATCCATCTGGTCGGCGGCCTGGCCTTCCCCCTCGTGCTCATCGTGCACATTTGGAGCGGGCGACGATCACGTACTCGGTAGGCCAGAAACATTAAACAAGTCAGAGAAGTTCCGTCCCGCCGCACCCGCTGCGGACACCGCTCCTGAGGCCAAAGCCTAAGCGTCGCCTTCCGGAGTCTCGTTCAAGCGCCGAAGCGCAATCTTCGGCGCTTTTTGGGGGGCTCGTTCGACACTTCTATGCGCGGGTTGTAAATCGAGCACGCAGGCGCCCAAGTGTTTGCGCTGGATTACGATGATCGGCTTTACCGTTCTGGCTTAATGTTTGTCGGCTTTCGGCGCAGGCGAGCCGAGCATGACCCGGTCGGTGTAGGCGATACCGAGAGCGGACAAGATAAAAACACCATGGATGATCGTCTGCCACATCACGCCTTCGGCAGTGATTGGCGTGCCTGTAGCCGCTGTTTGGTGAAGTGCCGGAGGCAGGCCGAGGCTACCTGCGGCGATGAAGGTTTTTAGTAAATGCACCGAACTGATGCCGATGATGGCCATGGCCAGTTTAACCTTCAAAACGGAGGCATTCACATGGCTAAGCCACTCGGGCTGGTCGGGGTGATTGTGCAGGCGCAGGCGGGAGACAAAGGTCTCATAGCCACCAACGATCACCATCATCAGGAGGTTGGAGATCATGACGACGTCGATCAGGCCGAGTACGATCAACATCATCTGTTGCTCGGTGAGGCTGGTTGCCTCCGAGATCAGGTGCCACAGCTCTTTAAGGAAGAGCACAACATAAACGCCCTGCGCGACGATCAAGCCGAGGTAGAGTGGAAGTTGTAGCCAGCGAGAGCTGAAAATGAGGGCGGCCAGTGGGCTGAGACGTGGTTGTGGCGAAGCTTCGTTCATGGTGGGCGGCGAAATTACAGGTGTTTTAAGGGGGCGGTGGCCTTACAGAATTTAATTAATGTACGGGATTTTAAATTAGCTTGTTGGGGCTAATTACCAGGCTGTGACGGTTTGGGTGAAGGCGGTTTTATCCGCCGCACCGTAAAATGAGGAACCGGCAACAAAGGTGTCGACGCCCACCGCACGGCATTCCGGGCCGGTTTTCAGGTCAATGCCACCGTCCACCTCAAGACGGAAGTTGAGCCCGCGTTCGCGGCGCCAAGCGTCGATTTGAGCTATCTTGGGCAACATGTCGCGGCGGAAGGGTTGGCCGCCAAAGCCGGGTTGCACGGTCATCACCAGCACAAGGTCGACTTGGTCGAGGAAGGGTTCAATGGCCTCGGCGGGGGTGCCGGGATTGAGAACGATACCGTTTTGGCAACCCAGTTCACGGATCCGCTTGAGTGTGGCGGCGTGATCGTAGGCGGGCTCGATGTGGATGCTAATAAGGTTAGCTCCGGCCTTGGCGAACGCTTCGATGTAACGCTGCGGCTCGGCCAGCATCAGGTGGGTGTCGAAGAACAGCTTGGAGCCCTTGCGCAGCGCGGCGACCGTTTGCGGGCCGAAAGTCAGGTTCGGCACAAAGTGGCCGTCCATGATGTCGAGGTGGATCCACGAAGCACCGAGGGATTCCACGATCTGGGCGCTGGCCGCGAGGTTCGCGTGGTCACCAGCAAGAATAGAAGGAGCGAGAATCGATGCGTGCATTGAGCCCAACAATCAGGGGCGATTGCGTGCAATGGAAAGCCGAAATTCGCCAATCGGGCCTAGCCCAACCGGGGTTCGCCGTAAACCGCTCGCCGGCCAAAGCCCCTTTGGCCTACTTTTACCAAGTGTCGAGCGTGGCGCTGCGGATGTTTTTCGCCAAGATTTCGGCTAGCAACGGGACATTGTTGTATTCGGCCTGAAGCTGGCCGCTATCGCCAAAAACTTCACGCGAAGCCGAGGCCTTGCGGTTTTCGAAAATGAAATGGTTGTCGCGGTTGTCTCGCAAAGAGGCCTCGGCCTCGATGGTGACATCAAAATTACGCGCTAAACCGGTATCGTCATGGCGGCTGGTTTTACCCGTACGGCCGTATTTGAGCAGGCGCACCGTGAGGGTGGCTTCGGCCTCCTCGGGGGTGTTGACGAGGATGATGCGGGAGTCTTGCAGTAAGGACTCGCGCAATTGGGTGCTGATGATGGCAACGCCTTGGGGCAAGTTGCTCTCGTTAACCACGGGGGCGACGTAGAGCGTGCGGAAGGAAACTTTACCGCTGGTGCCGAGTTGATAGTTGGCGCAGCCGGTGAAGAAAAGTAAGCCGATAAAACCCAGAAAAAGTGAAGCGCGCATAGGAGATGAAGCGGTCGTAACAGCAACCAAGACGGAAATTAGAACAGCCAGAAGCTGCGTTTGGGCTTGGGGCGGGGAGTCTCAGGGGCAGGCGGGAGGGCTGCGGCTTTGGCCTTGGTTTCCTTTTTCTCGACTGCGGCGAGGCGCTGGCGGGCCACTTCGGCGACGGCGGAATCCGGGTAGGCGGTGATCGCCTCGTTGTAGAGTACTCGCGCGGCCTTGAAGTTGTCGCGTTTGTAGAAATAGAAATCGCCGATCACGATTTTGCTTTCAGAGAATGTTTTGCGCACCTCGGTTAAGCCCTTGTCGACGGAGGGAACATTGGTGTCTGAGGGGAACAGGATCAGGAAGTCTTGGTAATAGGTGATCGCCTGCTGGGTGGACGCCTGATCGTAGGCCGGGCCCTGCACGAGGGAGGCGTGGGTTTGGGCGAGTTTCAGGTAAGCGTCGGGGGCGAGCAGGTTCTGCTGATAGTCGTTGATCATACGATCAAGCGCATCAATGGCCTCGTCGGGCTGGCCGAGTTTCTGGTGGCCGCGAGCCACGTTCATCAGGGACATCGGGGCGTATTCACTGTGGGGCGCGGTCTCGACGATCTTCTCGAAGAACTCGATGCCCTTGGTGCGGTTCTTAAAGCCGGGGATCCAGCCGAAGTAACGCGGGCGTTTACCCTCAAGAAGGGCGTTGGCGATGAGGTACTGCTCACCGATAATCGAATTGAAGCGAGGGGAGTTGGGGTACTTGGAGACGACGTCTTGGAAGGAGTCGAAGGCTTTTACGTACTGGCGGCGAACGTAGCGGATGTGCGCGGAGCGAAACAGTGCCTCAGCCGCATAGACCGAGTTGGGGTACTTTTTGGCGACGCCTTCGTAGCGCGACATCGCTGCGGAACGACGGCCGCGCTCCTCGTCGGCACGGGCTTTGTTCATGGAATCAAGAGCGTTGCGGTCCGGCTCAGGTAGAGCGCCGGCGAGTACACCGCCCTCGGCTTTCCATCCGGTTTGGGGCGTCCAAACCAAGTCGGCCCGTAGGTCGGCCAGCGGACTTAGCGCCAATGCGAAGCCGAAAAGGGCGAGTGAGGAAAGGGCGCGAGTGAATGAGGTGGACATGTCGTAAATTATTACCAGCTAACCAGTGCGGAACCATAGGTCAAGCCTGCCCCAAAAGCGATTAGCAGGGTGGTGTCTCCTGGTTTGATGCGCCCCGTGCTGCGCGCTTCGTCAAGGGCCAGAGGGATGGACGCAGCTGAGGTGTTACCGTAGCGCTCGAGATTAACGAAAAAGCGTTCGGGCGGTAAATTGAGGTGCTGGCCGATCGCTGCGATGATGCGCAGATTGGCTTGGTGCGGGATGACGCAATCGATCGCTGCGGCGTCGATTTGGTGGTGATCGAGGATTTCGCGGGCGGCCTGCTCCATTTCACGCACCGCATTTTTAAAGATTTCACGGCCCTTCATCGTGATGGTGCGCGGCGGCTGAGGGGCATCGGCGGCGATCTCGCCGGCTGCGCACTTCTTCTCGGGGATACACAGCAGGTGGGCATGGGCGCCTTCGGCATAAAGTTTGGTGCCGATGATCTGCGCGGTGCCGCGTGAAGGCCCCAGCACGACCGCGCCGGCTCCATCGCCAAAAAGAACGCACGTGGTGCGATCCTTCCAGTCGACCACCGTTGACATACGTTCTGCCCCAATGACCAAGGCGTGGCGGTAGCGGCCTGAGCCCAGCATCGCCCAAGCGGTGTCCAGCGCATAGATAAAACCTGAGCAGGCCGCATTCAGGTCAAAGCAGGCGGCGTGGCTCAACACTCCGAGGTGTGCCTGAACGAAGCATGCGGTTGAGGGCATGGGCATGTCGGGCGTTACCGTGGCCACGATGATCAGGTCGATATCGGCGGCCGTTAAGCCGGCGTCGGCAATCGCGATTCGTGACGCCTCTGCCGCCATGTGCGAGGTGGTTTCGTCCTTGTCGGCGATGTGGCGCTCGCGGATTCCGGTGCGGCTGAAAATCCACTCGTCGGACGTATCCACCTGTTGGGATAACTCTTCGTTGGTAAGAATCCGGGACGGGGTGTACGAGCCGGTGCCGAGGATAGCGATGGCGGGTGATCCCATGATAAATCAGCTCAAAAACAAAAGAATCGGCCGGTCTCCAGCGCGTTTAAGCGCTCGGGGATGTTTGCACCACGTCGGCGGGCGGTTGGGGCGGGCTGATCAGCGCGTTGGCGCGAGCGGCGTCGGCGGTGATGAGGTGCAGCATGTCGGCTTTGATAATTTGGTTGGCGGCACGGATCGCGTTTTTGATCGCGATGCGGCTGCTGGAGCCATGCGCCTTGAGCACGTTGCCGCGCAGGCCCAGCAACGGAGCGCCGCCGTAAACTTCCGGGTTCATGCGTGCCTTGAGCGCCTTAAATGCACCCTGCGAGAGGATCGCCCCGCCCATGCGCAGCGGGTTCGCCTTGAGCTCGGATTTGAGCGTGGCGGAGAAAAAGTGCGCCAGCGATTCCCAGCTCTTGAGGAGCAGGTTGCCGACAAAGCCGTCGCACACAGCGACGTCGCAATGGTCGGTGAAAACCTGAAAGCCCTCGGTGGGGCCGACGTAGTTAATGAGGTCGTCTAACTTTTTGAGGTGCTCGTGGGTGGCGCTGATGAGCGCGTTGCCCTTGCCTTCCTCGGTGCCGATGGTGAGCAAGCCGACGCGGGGTTTGGCGACGCCGAGAACGATACGCGCGTAATGGGATCCGAGCAGGGCGTTGTGAACGAGGTGCTCGGGCTCGGCCTCGGGGTTGGCGCCGGCGTCGATGAGGATAAAGTAGCCGTTTTTACGCGGGATAATCGCCGCCAGGGCAGGGCGCTCGATGCCGTCGAGCGTGCGCAGCTTAATGGTGCCGCCAGCCATGAGCGCACCGGTGTTGCCGCAGCTGACCACTGCGGCGGCCTCGCCGGACTTTACCATCTCAATGGCCCTGAACATGGACGCGTCCTTCTTACGCTTGAGCGCAGGAATGGGCTTGTCGTCCATCGTGATCACCTCGGAGGCATGAAAAAGCCTCAACGAGGGGTGCCCGTTGAGGCCTTGGCTGGTGATCAGTGGTTTGAGCACTGCCTCATCACCGACAAGGGTGATGGGGCTCAGATCAGAAAACTCGGACAGTGCCAGCTGTACTGCCGCCACCACTTCGGCTGGGCCCAAATCGGCACCCATTGCGTCGACCGCGATGCGTGCAGTTTGGCCGGTAGAAGAGGCCATCGCGAGGGATGGTAAAGGCGTTACAGCGGGGTGAACGTGAGGATTAAACCTCGACGTTGACGACTTGACGACCGCGGTAGGTCCCGTTGACGGGATTCACGTGGTGGGGGCGGAAAGCGGTGCCATCGGTAGGATCGCGGGCGATTTCGGGAGCTTTGAAAGCGTTGGCTGCGCGGCGGTTAGCGCTGCGGCGTTTGGATTGCTTGCGTTTCGGATTTGCCATGGTCGGTGTGGATTAAAGGGTGAGTGACGGTCGTGTGACGAGGTCTGTTATGAGTGGTAAAGGTGGAACGTAGAGGCCCGCGCTTTAATCCGTCAAGTGCTATCATGAAACGATGCTGATTGTGCCCGTTGGTAACGCTTGGGTTGCGCCAGCGCGACGGGCCGCCATTAAAACTGAGCTCCTATGAAAATCGGCGTCATCGGCTTGGGCATCATCGGCGGGGTTTGGGCACGACATTATGAAGCGGCCGGCCTGCTTGCCGGGGCTTGGAACCGCACCCCGCAGCCGGATTTCCCTCGCTGGCTAAGTTCGGCCGAGGCCGTGGCTGCGGCCGCCGATGTCGTTCACATTGTCGTCGCCGACCCGCCCGCCGTGCGCGGGGTGCTCGAACGCATCCTGCCCGCGCTCGGGCCCGGCAAGGTGGTCGTGCAATCGAGCACCATCGATCCTCGGAGCAGCGACGAGTTTCGCGGCCTCGTGATGGCGAGCGGCGCTGGTTACCTAGAAGCGCCTTTCACGGGCAGCAAACCCGCCGCCGAGCAGCGCCAGAGCGTGTTTTATCTGGGCGGCGACGCGGCGCTCATCGCCCTGATTGAACCCCTGCTGGCGCTGGTTTCGCAGGCGCGTTTCCACATCGGCGACCATCGGCAGGCTGCCACCCTTAAGTTGGCCATGAACCTCAACATTGCCGCGCAGATGCAGGCGTTATCTGAAGCCCTCGCGCTGGCCCGTCGGGCCGGAATTGGCGACGAGATGTTTTTCGCGGCGTTGGGCAAAAACGTAAGTTACTCGGGGCTGGTTAAATTGAAGGAGCCGAAGCTGCGCGCAGGCGATTTTGCGCCCCAGTTTTCAGTCAAACACATGCTCAAGGACATGCGCCTGGCTTCAGGCATGAGCGGTTGCGAGGCGCTGCCCTTGCTAGCCACGGTGCGCGAACAACTGGCACTCGCTGAGCAGGCAGGCTGGGCCGACGAGGATTTTTCGGCGTTGGTCAAGCTGGTGAACTGAGCCGGTACGCACGTTAGCCGCAGCGCCTGATGCGAATTGGTAGTCCAATTCAAACGAACCTGAGCTCGGGGTTAGGCGCATGCTTACTGGCGATGATCGAATAGGGGGCGGGCCCACCGCCGTGTGGATGGTTTCGGCGCAGACATAAGGGGTGGAACGAGACGCGGGGGATTCAAGGATGGCGCTCCGATTTTTTCGCGGTGAGGGCAGGGTGGGCAAATAATAGGTGTGGGCGTGCCATCTCAGGCCTTGACGCTGGGGGCTGGAACCACAAATTGCCCCTTCCTCATTGCCTGATGGTGTAATGGCAGCACAGGTGACTTTGACTCACCTAGTCATGGTTCGAATCCATGTCGGGCAGCCAATGAGGACTTTTTTAGGAAATGTCGGAAAACGGTTGCCTGGATGGAGACGGGTTCAGGGCAGGCGGCGCATTATTCGACCCGCATATTGCTTGTTTTCAGCGGGTTGGGCTTTAAAGCAATGACGCTGGCGCGTCCGACATCGTTTCGTTTTCTGGATCTTCGATGATGTACCCCATTTTCCCATAGGCGGCCGACCGCCGCCGGAACATGGCCTGCGTCAACGGGGTGGCGTCGAGGTAGTCATGGATGAGTACCGTGGTCTTGGCCTCGTGGCTCCGGTGGAGCCGGCCGGCATACTGCACCAACCGCCCCTTGAAGGAGAGCGGCATAGTCAGGAAGAGCGTGTCCAACCTCGGGATATCCAGCCCTTCGCCCACCAAGGAGGCGGTCGCAAAAACAACGAAGGGCGTGCCGCTCGCGTAGTGTTGGTTAATCGCATCCAAGGCCAGACGCCGCGCCTTCTTTCCGGTTTTTCCATCCAGGCGGTAATGGGCAGTCTGCGGTGCGCTGGCGGCGAATTTACCTTCCAGTGTATCGAGGTAGGCCGTGCGATCCGCTAGCACCAACGGTGAGCGACCAGCACGGCCGCAATTCACCAAGTCGGCAATAATCAGGTCGCTGCGGCCTTCGTCGGCTACCAAGGCCTGCCAGACTTCGTGGATCGGCGGCCGTGGCTCGTTTCCGCCAACACCGTTCGGCAGGCTGAAGTCGGTGCGACGGATGCGCACGGTTCGGGTGACTTCCGACGGCATGTGTCCCAGGGTGTGGCGAATGGGACCGCATTGAAAAAACATCAGTTTCTCCAGTTGGTCCTTGCGAACCGGGGTGGCGGTCAGCCCGTAGAGGCGTCGGCTGGCGCAGGCTTTGAGCACCCCTTCAAAGGTGGCGGCGGGCAGATGGTGGCACTCGTCCACGATCACAAGGCCGTAGCTCGAAAAAACCGCCGCGAAATCTTCCGCTCGTGCCAAGCTCGGCAGCATGGCGATGTCCAGACGCTGGGTGAGGCGGGGCGCTTTACCCCGCCACACGCCGATCTCTTTGCGCTTCAGTCCAAGGAAACGCATGGCCGCTTCGCGCCATTGATCGAGCAGCACGGACCGGTGCACCAGCACCAGTGCTGAGACGCGGGTTTGGGCGATGAGGGCGCAACCCATCACGGTTTTCCCTGCTCCCGGCGGTGCGCACAGGACGCCGGTGTCGTGCGCCGTCATCGCCTTCACAGCGAGGGCCTGTTCGGGGCGCAGTTCCCCGGTAAACGTCCACGGGATGCGGGCACCGGGAGTGCGGGCGTCCTGCAGCACCACGGTCGCGCCCGCCTGCTCCAATAGCGCCAGACTTTTAACCAACACCCCGCGTGGCAACACGAGCCGGTCGGGGTGCCATTCTCCAGCGAAGAGGAACCGCGGCGTGTCGTAGGTGGCGAAGCGGAGGCGTAGTTTTTCGTGAAACTCCGGGTTGGCCAACGTGGCGAGGCGTCGCAGAGCTGCCAGCAATGCGGTGGGCAAGGTACGTGGCAGCTGAATCCCCGCATCCAACCGCACCGTGATTTCACCATTAACTAATCCGGCCCTCACCGGTGCATGCGAAATATCCAGCAGCGCCTCGTCGTTACGCAGGGCAAACACGGTTCCGCCATCGCTTTCTCCGTCACGGTCGGGCTCACGGGTTTGCCCAGCGGCAGTTTGAGTGGAGGTGGCCAGCGCGGCCTGCGGCGAAAGGCGAGCAACGATGGTTTCCAACTCCTTGCGGCGCAGTCGGGGCAATTTTCCGAGATACGCCCATTGGTCGGCGATCGGCTCCAAGCTGGTATCCAAGAAAACGGTATTGCCCTTCTGGCGTGGCTCGCGGGCCAGGGGCAGCGCGATGAGATTGCCAAAACCCCCGACCGGCAGGGCGTCCTGATTAGGAAACAAGCGGTCATAGGCCGCCAGACCGAGGGCGGGCCGCGCCGCCGAAGCGCGGGCAATCAATAGAAGTCCGAGGCGTCGCGCCAGCGCTGCGGGCACGGACTCGGCAAAGAACATCCATGCATGGGCGCCATTGCCCGAACGCGAGCGCTCTACAGCCACGGTAATCCCGGAGCGGGTGGCGGCGTCGCGGTAGGCGACTACGTCGCCGCGCCAGCCCTCGCCATCGAAATCGGCGGCGAGAAACCGGCAGGTGTTGTCTACACCGATCGCATAAACCCCGAGCGTGTGCTGGCCGCGTAGGTGAGCCTCGACCGCCCGCTCATCGAGTGGAGGGAATTTCTGGTGTAGGCATTCGCTGCATTTAACCCGAGGTTTTTGGCAGACGCCGGTGCGCCATTCGTTGTCACAGACGGGCGAGTAGCCCTTGCGCCCGGTTTTGGGGTTTTCCCAGAGCTTTGGAAAAACCGATCGGCGCGTGGCAAAGAGGTTCAGGAACAGCGCCACCTTGTCCTCCGGCGTCACCGGCGGAGCAGCGGCGCTCAGGGCCGGCTCGACGCTATATAACGCGGATGAAAAGCCCAATTGCTGGTCGGCTTCGCGTGCCGTAATCTCGGCTTCCAGCTGCAATGCCTCGGCACGGATCCGTCCGAGTCTCTCCCGGAGTAATTCCAGGTTTTCGGGAGGAGGCGGATTCAGGCTCATCGGCGTTACCTAACTTGACCGAGGGGCTCGCGGCAATGGATTCAATGCGCGTGAAGGCGGTGATGGGGAAATCGGCGTACGTGGTGTTCTCGAGTGCATCAGGTCCGGTGGATCCGTCTCGTTGCCCAAACCAACTAGGAAGCCTTGACGGCTTACGGTGCTTCCTAGTTTTTCTTCCTAGCTGTGAATCTGCCCGATTTACTCCGCCAAAATGAAGGGAAGACCCTGGAGTTTAAGCGAGATTTGTCCTCTCCGGAAAAGGTTCTGCGAACCCTGGTCGCGTTCGCCAATACCTCCGGTGGCCGGGTAGTGATTGGGGTGGAGGATGGTAGCAAGCACGTCTGCGGTCTGGTCGATCCCCGCGCCGAAGAAGAGCGTCTGGCGAACCTCATCGCCGACCTCATCGCGCCCCGTCTGGTGCCGGCCATTGACATCGTCACATGGCGAGATGCTCAAGTCCTCGTGGTGGAAGTTTTCCCCAGCTCCAGCCGTCCTCATCACCTGCGCAAATTGGGTCCAGATGAGGGGACGTTTGTGCGTCTCGGATCCACCAACCGCCGGGCCGATGTCGCATTGCACCAAGAACTCACACGCATGGCCTCCAATGAGACATTTGACGAGTCCCCGTTACCGGAACTCGACTCGGAAGTATTGGACTTCCGAGTAGCTTCCGAGCTGTTTCCTTTGCGTGCGCCACTAAAACCAGCCGACCTCCAAACCCTGCGGCTGCTCGCTCCGCATGGCCGCCGTCTCGTGCCCACCGTTGGCGGACTCCTTCTGGTCGGTCGGGATTCCTCGTCCCGATTCCCCGACGCGTGGATTCAGTGTGGTCGTTTCCGTGGTGAAGATAAAACCCACCTTAATGATGTCCAATTCAGCCGCCACGGCCCGTGCCGACATCAGGCGTGGAAGTCCGGAGCCTGAAGTTTTTTGGCCAGGGCCGGCACGGCGGTGATCGGCAGGGCGGTTAAGCGTTCCCCCAAGGGGTAGGTTTCCGCACCCGGGTAAACGACCCACAGATGATCCAACCCCAGGTCGCCTAAGGCCGTGTGCATCGACTTGGTGGCAGCCGGCGCGTCGCTGTGTTTACACTCAAAGCCGAAGCGTTTGCCGCGGATGATCAGCATCAAATCCAGCTCCGCGCCGCCGTGGGTGGCCCAGTAATAGGCCGAGCGCGACCCTGTCGCCGTCACCAGTTGCTCAATCACAAATCCCTCCCACGAGGCGCCAGCCTTGGGGTGGCCGCTTACCTCCTCGGGCGATTCCAGTTCGAAGAGGGAATGCAGCAGTCCGGAGTCGCGCACATAAATCTTGGGGGCTTTGAGCTGACGCTTTTTGAGGTTCTCGTGCCACGGCGGCAGAACCCGCACCATGAACGCCCCGGCCAGAATGTCCAAATAACGGCGGGCGGTCGGCTCACTGGAGCCCAGGGCGCGGGCAAACTCCGCGCCGTTCCATACTTGTCCGTGGTAATGTGCAATCATGGTCCAAAACCGGCGCAAGGTCTCCGCCGGGACCGTGATGCCAAATTGCGGGATGTCGCGCTCCAAAAAGGTGCGAATAAAGCTTTCGCGCCAAACACTGGATGCGGCGTCGCTCACGGCGAGGTAAGAGCGCGGAAATCCGCCCCGGTACCAGAGGGTTTTCCATGAATCGGCGCCCGTCTCCTGCAATTGCAAGGGGCCCAAATCGACTAGGCCCATGCGTCCGGCCAGCGACTCGGAAATGCCCTTGATCAGCGTCGGCGAGGCGCTGCCTAATAGTAAAAAGCGCGTTTTTTGATCGGGGCGATCCAGCAGCACGCGGAGCGTCTCGAACAGCGACGGCTGGCGCTGAACCTCATCAATGATGACCAATCCACCAAGGGAGCCCAGCGCCTGTTCCGGGGTTTCCAGCCGGCGGCGATCCACGGCTTTTTCCAAATCGAAAAACGTGCAATCCTTTTCCTCGGCGGCGAGAATCCGCGCCAAGGTCGTTTTGCCGCACTGTCGGGGGCCGGCCAGCCCCACCGCCGGATGGGCGGCAAAGGAACTTCGAATGGCTGCGAGGGCATCGGGGCGATCAATCATACGAGAGATTCGTCCTTGAAAAGCTAAAATTCAATATTGGATTATCGTGGTAATTATTCGCGTCTATCGAGGTCCCAGTTCGCCACTCTCCTGCGCGGGTGAAAAACCCAACTGCCGGTCGGCCTCGCGCGCCGCAATCTCGGCTTCCAGCTGCAGTGCCTCGGCACGGATCCGCCCGAGTTTCGCCCAGAGTAATTCCCATTACACAGCTATTCAGGACTTTTAACCCAGTTTGGCTGATAAAGAGTATAACCAAGTTTTTATGCGTATGAATGCAAAGTGGTATAACGCACTATCAGCGTGTTCCTCGCCGCCGTTGCACAGTCCGGCGCGCACCAATGAAGCGATTTGCGAAATGATCTTGGCTAAGCGTCGGCTGCACCGCACGTGGAGACCAAAGAAGCTGCGGATAGTGCAGGAAATTAAGCAGGGCGGAACACTTCGTGGCTCAATAAAAAAGCCGCGCTAGGTTTTAGCGCGGCTTTTCCTAAGCGGTGGACGGGCCGCGTTAATCGGCTCCGCTTACGGGGCCTTGATGGCGGAGCTTTTGTTCTTGAGCGGCCATTTCTGGCCGCCGAGTTCGATCATCACCGCTTGCGGGTTTTCGGTTTGAATGGTGATCGCGTTATTGCGCAACAGGGCGCGCGTTTCGCCGGCCTTAAGCGGGCCTTTGAACAAGACTGTTCCCTTGTCGTCGGTGGCGGTCACTAGATCCACGGCAGTCACAGCGACCAGTCCGATGATACGGTCGCCTTCCTGCGGTTTGACCCAGGTGACGGCGGGGGAGCTAGCGGTGCTCAGGGCGTTGACGCCCCAGATCACGACGAGGGTCAGCACCACCAGGCCGCCTATCAGCGCGGCGCCCTTGATCAGCAGGTTGGTATCAATGTTAATGCCGCCGCCGTGGGGACGGAAGGTGGCGGGGTTTTTGTCGCCATGGCCGGTGT